>CAYIEM010000046.1:0-1772 GCA_964362545.1 uncultured Candidatus Saccharibacteria bacterium | reverse complement strand
TTGATATTTTTCGCAAGCATGGTTTTATGTTGAAACAAATTGGGAGACATGTGGGATTCGCACCCACGATAACTCCTCCACAGGGAGCTGTGTTACTACTACACTAATGTCTCCATACAAGAGAATTTATAACAAAAAAAACGAACAAACGCTACTTTTTTGATATTTTTGAACGGCGAAAGAGATATTTGGCTCCCTCCACCAAGAGGATGTTTAGCCCAAGCCAAAGGAAAACAAAAGGCAACCAAGTCAAAGGCATCGGCGCAATTTCAAATATATTCCGCATGAAGGGTATGGTCATAGTCAAAATCAGAATAATGGTGGCCAGGGCAATGCTCCAATTTAACTTCGTATTGGAAAAAATATCGTAAGAAAAAAGCGGATGATGCAGACTCCTGAAAGAGTAAGCGATGACCAGGATATAGGAAGAAAAACAAACAAAGAACACAGACCGAGCAACAGCTATTTCTAAGCCCGTCTCCACTAAAAAGTAGTACAGGAAGAAAAGTAAAATAGAACTCAAAATACCCACTCCAAAACTGAGCACTTTTACCTGTTTCGAAAAAATAAGTCCGATGTCTTTTCCTTTATATTTTTCTCTGTCTATGTCTTCATCAAAAGCGAAAGCGAGCGCCGGCAAACTGCCGGTAAACAAGTTGACCCAAATGATTTGAAGAGCGGTAATGGGAAGCGCCAGTCCTACCAGCAGACTTCCCCCGATCACAAACATTTCATCCATCGAATTAGACAAGAGATACACTATCGCCTTCCTGATGTTGGCTAGAATTTTACGCCCCTCATCGATCGCCAGACTGATAGTTTTAAAATTGTCGTCGAGCAGTACCAGATCAGCGGCCGATTTAGCCACGTCGCTTCCCGAGCCAAGGGAAATACCTATATCCATCGCTTTTAAGGCTGGGGCGTCGTTTACTCCGTCGCCCGTCATGGCCACTATTTCTCCCAGACTTTGATAAAGTCGGCCGATGCGGAGCTTGTCTTCAGGCGTGACCCGGGCGAAGATTTTCATTTTTGGCAGAATAAGAAGCAATGCTTCGTCGGATAAGTTCCTGATGTCTCCTCCGGTCATCACTTGATCTTCTTCCGTCTTCCAGCCCAAACTTTGAGTGACAGACAAGGCGGTGCCTTTCAAATCTCCGGTTACCAGCACTATTTTGATGCCATGAGATTCAATGTTCCGAATAGCGGAAGGAACTTCCGGCCTGAGCGGGTCATAAAAAACGAACATGCCTAAAAAATTAATTTCAGTCACTTCCTCGGGTAAAATTTGGTTTTTGACGCGCTTCTTTTTTCCTTGGCTCAAGGTGGCGATAGCGATCAGCCTCTTGCCACTTTGACTGGTAGCTTCGATCCAGGATTCGAGTCGCAGATATTCTTTTTTGGAAACATTCGACCTCTTCAATAAAATATCCGGCGCTCCCATAATGATGTAATTCTCATCATGTAAAGACACAGAAAATTTATTGGTAGAATTAAACGGCAGAACTAGGTACGAAGACAGGGAGGTAATGGGAGAAAGAGAAATATTGTGTACTAGACAAGATTTGGCGATGTTCACTTCAAATGGTCGCCCTCTAAAAGACCACTCTTGCTCCTTTCGGTCTCTATTCTCTATAGAGATATCTAAATTGTATAAAGAAAGATCAAGCAATTTCTTCTGCTCGTGAGAAAATAATTTTTGATCTTCCTTGTGCCATTTACTTTTACAAAGTTCTTCTTTACTATACACTCCGACCAGTTGCATATCGGCCTTG
>CAYIEM010000045.1:0-2036 GCA_964362545.1 uncultured Candidatus Saccharibacteria bacterium | reverse complement strand
TTAAAAAGTTTCAATCGCGCTTCTACGACTTCCTCTATTGCCAAGACAGCAGGCCCTAATATTTTATAAGGCGTAGTTTCATTTGGATTATCTGCTAGGGACTTTTTAAGCGCTTCATCATACGCAAGACGAATTTCAGTGCTTATGTGAATTATTGAGATTCCTGATTTTATAGCATTCGTGAAATCTTCATCCCGCAACCCCGATCCGCCATGAAGCACCAAAGGCACTCCAGCCATTTGTCTGATTTTCGCCACGAGCTCAGCGTCAATATGCGGTTTCCCACTTTTTATCAATCCATGAATGCTCCCGACCGATGGCGCAAGCATATCTATGCCAGTCATCTCCGCGAATCTTTTAGCTTCTTCCGGTTTGGTTTTAATTCCAGCCCCTTCTGGCACGCTTTCTTTTATGTTTGAACCCGACCCGATGTACCCAAGTTCTGCTTCTATAAGCACATTTTTGCCAATACTTTTAGTATAATCTACACATTGCTTGGTTATTTTCACATTTTCCTCAAAACCAAGATTTGCTCCGTCAAATATGACAGAATCGAATCCTGCATCAATGGACGCTTTCACTCTCTCGAAACTGTAATGGTGGTCGGCGTTTAGGAAAATGGGAAAATTTTCTTTCTCTCTAAGAGATTTGATCATCCCGACCGCTTCGTTTTTGCCAACAAAATCTTCCTCCCCCTCCGAAAGACCTATTATAACTGGGACATCCAATCTCTTGGCCGCATTGTATACGCCATGAAGTCCTTCCAAATTCGAAATATTAAAATGCCCTATCGCCACCTTCTGCTCCTCTGCCTCTTTAATATATTCACGCAGTGTTTTCATAATTTATTTCAAAGATTCTTTTAATAATTTAATAACGATTTGTGGATTGGCACTACCATTGCTCTCTTTGATAATTTTTCCAACCAAAGACATTATCGCATTTTCTTTGCCTCCTTTATAGGAGGCCACAACTTCGGGATTCTCTTTAATTATCTTTTCCACTATTATTTTTAATTCACCTTCGTTATTACTCTGAAGCAGATTCTTCTCGGTTGCTATCTTGAGTGGAGACTCGTCGTTTTCCACTATCATCGCCAAAATATCTTTCGCTACACGGGAAGAAATTTTGTCTTCCAAAAATAGACTTACCAATTCAACGAAATTTTTCACACTTGGAGGCCTGACCTCCAAATTGGATTTCTTCAGTCCCATGTAATCAGAAATAATAAAGTTGGAAGCTGTTTTGATTTTCTCTTTATGATTTAATTCTTGGGCCACTTCTTCAAACCATAGTGCTAAAACTGGATCGTTGATATAAACTTCAATATCTTCGTCTTTAATCCCAAAATCATTTTTGTATCTCAATCTTTTCGCTTCAGGTAGTTCTGGTAATTCATTTTTCATTTTAACTAAATCAAAAGCCTCATGCAGTTTCAATTTTGGCAAATCTGGTTCCGGGAAATATCTGTAGTCTTGGCTTGATTCTTTTTTTCTTTGTGAAAATGTTTTTTGTTTGGCTTCATCGAACCCTCTCGTTTCCTGCACTATTTCGCCCACTTTCCCTTCTTCGAAAAGTGCAGTCATCCTGTCCTGTTCAAACTTGATCGCCCTCTCAACACTCTTGAAGGAATTCAAATTCTTTACTTCAACTTTAGTTCCCAATTTTTCCCTTACATCGGATAGAGATATATTCGCCTCCACCCGCATCTCGCCTTTTTCCATGTTGGCTTCCGATACTCCCAAATACCAAAGCACCAGCTGAAATTCTTTAGCGAAGTTGGAAGTCACCTTACTCGCCGTTTCTGCATCTTTAAAGGTGTGCGGTTCAGTCACCAGCTCCATTAAAGGCACTCCGGCGCGGTTGAAATCAACTAGAGAATAATCCCCTCTATCGTGTTTGTTGTTTCCCGTATCCTCTTCCAAATGCACCCGAGTAATATCAAAATCCGCCAGATGTCCACCGGAGACTATCGGGTATTTATATTGTGAAATCTGATAACCTTTTGGGATGTCCGGATAAAAATAATTCTTGCG
>CAYIEM010000044.1:0-2148 GCA_964362545.1 uncultured Candidatus Saccharibacteria bacterium | reverse complement strand
ACGACGAAGCAATCCATACATTCCCCTCATTATATGCCGTATACACTGGATTGCCGCGCGCCCCCTCGACGACTCGGGGTCGCTCGCAATGACGGATGGGAGGTTTTTAGACGGTTTCTAATACATATAGTACATATAGGCCCTACGCAAAAGTGATAAAAAGGGCTTAAAATAACAACATTGTGTTCCGTATTTAATGGCTTAAGTACCCGGCGTGACTGCGATTTTGCGTAGATCCTAACATAAATAAATTACCGGATTGTTTTAACCTCTGCATAGCGATGTCGACATATTCTTTATTACTGTCTATGCCGATGTATCTTTTACCTAAGTTCTTTGCAGCGATAGCGGTAGTTCCGCTTCCGACAAAAGGGTCTAATATAATTGCGTCTTTTGCATAAGTCGAGAGAGCAATGAGATGTTCGCATAATGCTACTGGTTTGACTGTCATGTGGGTATTGTAATGCCCTTTTTCTTGTTTTGACGGCTTAGGGATCAAAAAGTATTTATCGATGGTTTTTGCAATTGCTTCAACAGTCATCACATTCGAGGGAAACATATTATTGCCAACTTTTATTCTTGTATTGAAAAGACCAACTTCGTTATCAATCATATTTTGCAGAAAAGTTCCTGAAGGCGGTTTTTGACCAACAGCAATCGGCTCATAACAAGATTTGATTTGCGGGGTTTTCCATCCCTCGAGTTTTTTTCTAAGTTTTTCTTTAGCACTCTCGCTGATCGCGAGTTTGGCAATAAAATGATCTAAGCTCATTGCCTTCACTTGGTTTTGCGTATAAAGCCAAAGGAATGCATCCCGCACCTCAAGGCCAGCGTCGTCAATTGCACTGGCCATTCTGTGATAAAGCCGCGGGCTTGAAAACGATAGGAAAAATCCCCCTGGTTTAAGGATACGATAAATTTGTTTTGAAATCTCTAAATACCAATCGTAGAATCTGCGGCCCTGTTCAGGGTCAAATTTCATTCCAGCTGGTAGGGACTTTACCGTATATTGGTTTCTTTTATTTGAAACGACAGCATATTTCCAGTTTTCATCAAGTTTATCCAAGAAATATGGCGGGTCGGTCAACACAAGATCGATAGAGTTATCTTCTAACTCATTGAGAAGATTTCTTGAATCTCCAAGCACAATTTTATTTATAAATTTTTCGCTAATTTTTTCATTCATCTTGATATGGGCTTTTACCCCTAAATTCTTTACAAAGTATTCTATAAATTTTCCGTCTCACGCTTTGGTCGAAGTTTTTTACAAAGTTGGCATCGGCCAATTTGATAACCCTTCCCTTGTCATCATAAATCCATCTATTTCTATCTCCCCGATTACACTTTTGGCACTGCGGGATTATGTTGCCAGCCACCAGCGGTTTATTGGGGTCTTTATGTGCTTTCTCAAGAACGGTTTTTGTTCCCTGCCAATGATAATGTGGCTCTCCTTCTCGTGATCCACAAGTCGCACACCTATATCCGTATTTTGCTTTAATTTCTTCCCAGTCAGCTGTATCGCTAATCCTGTGCCCCTTTTTGAAATTGGGGTATGGTTCCTCAAGTTTATATAACTGGTAATTTCCTTTTTCTATTTTAAGGACTATGTTATCTCTGCCGCCCGCAACGATCCACCACCCTGCTTGTGCGCCTAGATGTCGTGCCTGTTGCACATCATTTGTGTCTGGATAGTAGTTCCGAATAAATTTTGTGAGTTCTGTTTTCGAAACCTTGCGGGTCTTTGGATAACCCATTGATAGGTAAATAAGAACAAGGGCATCTTTAGTGAAATTTCGAGATCCAGTATATAGATTCGGCATTGATACGCCATATTTCTCCAAAAACTTTCTGTGGTATTCTTTAAGTAGTTTATGCTGCTTCACGATTTGTTCTTTTGATAATTTTATGTATTCATTTTGCATCTTTTTATTTTGCATATGTTTTTGATTCATACCCCATAATACGAATTATTTTACACCTATTATAACAGCCCTGCAGGGGAAAATGCAAAACACGCAAAAGTAGCCCATCAAGACCCTATCAAAACCGCCCGTACACGCGTCATTGCGAGAAGTCCTGCTGCAGGACGACGAAGCAATCCAGAAGAAACACTGGATTGCCGCGCTCCCCCTCGCCAAACTCGGGGTC
>CAYIEM010000043.1:0-2174 GCA_964362545.1 uncultured Candidatus Saccharibacteria bacterium | reverse complement strand
ACTTTTACAAAGTTCTTCTTTACTATACACTCCGACCAGTTGCATATCGGCCTTGGTAAGAGTCCCCGTCTTGTCGGTCATAATGAGGGTGGTAGATCCCAGAGTCTCCGCGGCCGTCAACTTTCTGACGATTCCTTTTTTGCTAGCGATCCGAGTGGCGCCGATAGCCAAGATGACGGTCAGAGCGATAGGCAAAGCTTCGGGCACCGCTCCCACCGCGATAGCCGCCGAGAGCACCAACATCGGAAGTAACGCTTCTCCTCGCGAGAGACCTAAAATTAAAATACCCGAAACGATTACAATAGCGATAAAAAATATCAGCCAGGCCAAACGATCTACTCCCTTTTTGAGAGGAGTTTGAACCCGGTCTATCTTAGACACGATGCCCGCGATCTTCCCTATTTCCGTATCGTTGCCAGTGGCGCAAACAATGGCTGTGGCATAACCCTGCACCACCAACGTCCCGGAGTGGGCGATATTTTTACGTTCTGCCACCAAGGCGGAGATGTCAATTCTTTCCTCGCTTTTTTCGACTGGCATCGATTCTCCAGTCAAAATCGCTTCATCTACGCTGAAATTGTTGATAGTTATAATACGCGCGTCGGCCGGCACTCGAAACCCGTAAGAGAGCTTGATCAAATCTCCCGGAACCAAGAGAGAGGACTCTATTTCTTCTTCTTTCCCTCCGCGAATCACTTTAGCCCGATCCTTGATATAGCTTTTCAATTTATCCAGAGTGTTCTCAGCGTGATATTCATGATAAAAACCAAGAGAAACATTCAACAAGACGGAAAAGATAATGACTGCCGTATTGATCCATTCTTTTAAAATACCGGTCACCACTGCCGCCCCGATCAGTAGGAAAATAAGCGGACTGACAAACTGTCTCAAAAAAAGAAAAACCAGATTTATTTTTTCTTTGCTATGAAAAGTATTGGTGCCGTATTTCTGCAGACGATTCCCCGCCTCCTCATCCGTCAAGCCGGCATGCGACGTCTCAAACGCCTTGATTATTTCTTCGGTGGTAAGCGACCAAGGTTCGATGTTTGTATCCATATTTTATTGGTAGTCCGGACTTGCCTCTAAAATACCGGCTTGATGATTAGCCAGTCTGGCGAAAGCGTAAAGGACGCTGGAAAGACGATTTAGATAGGCCAGGGTAAACTTATCGACCACAATTTTTCCCTCCTCCGCTACCCCTACCACTCTCCTCTCTGCTCGGCGAGAAATGGTGCGAGCAATATCAAAAAGAGTCGCCAACTCCGTGCCTCCGGAAATAAAAAAAGTTTTGATCGGAGGAAGTCCCTTTTCACTAGCATCCACCACTGTCTCCAACTCCTTCACTTTCTCTTCCGTGATAGACATCGGCGAGCCGGCCAGTTCAGCTTGAATTATAAATAGATTTTTCTGAATCTCGTGAATCAAATTCTCCAAGGTTCGGCCTTTTTGAAGATTCAAGGCCGAACCTTCTTCTAACGCCTTAACCTTGCAAAGACCTAGGTAAGAATTTATTTCGTCCAGTGACCCCAGCGCTTCAGCGATGGCCGAGCTTTTTGAGACTCGCTGGTCACAGCCGAATGTTTTAGTTGTCCCGTCATCCCCTCTTCTGGTATAAAGCATTTTAAAAAATAAAATACTAAATTAAAAATGACTAATATCTTTCATCATACCTTTTATTGAGTAATTTTCAAACATTATTTTATATAACAGGTCTATGATCGGCGCCTGGAGACCAAGTCTTTCCTTTATTATTTTGGCATTTTTTAAAGCAAAGACACCTTCAGGTTGATGATCCGTGTCTTTAAGTATCTCCTCCAATTTCTGGCCTCTCCCCAAAGAAATACCTAGATTTCTGTTACGAGATAAAAGGCTCAAGTCACCAATACAAGATAGCCCTGAAAAAGTTTCGGACTTCCCTCCTAAAGCCATTCCAATCTTTTTTATTTCTTCCACTCCTTTGGTAAAAACAAAAGCGCGAGTGTTTTGTCCGTACCCCGCGCCTTCCAAAATACCCAAGAGAATGGTCATCACGTTCTTCAGAGCCGCGCTCACTTCTACTCCAATAACGTCATCGGAAATCTCGATATATAAATTTTCCGATTCTATTTGTTTCTTAATTTCATTTTTGCCATCGCCTCCGACCAGCACCATGCTGGAGAATTGTCCTTGCCTCA
>CAYIEM010000042.1:0-3845 GCA_964362545.1 uncultured Candidatus Saccharibacteria bacterium | reverse complement strand
TAGAACGCTGTCCTGATAAGACAGAGGCCGATGGTTCGATCCCATCCACGCTCACATTCTTTCATTGTTTTAAAGCCGGAAGTTTCTTTTCAGAATTCTTGTGCCTGGTTAAGCGAAACATTATTTTCCCAAGTTGACCGTACGGCAGAGGATCTCCTGTTTCAGGATCTTTCATCAATACACTACGGTAACCTATGATTTCTTCAACAATATCAATCTTTCTTAGTTTTAGTGCTTCTTTCCATTTTGTCCAGACATAAAATTTTTCGAACTTCTCGCCTAATAATTCAGTTCTTAGTACATCAGGAACGATTGAAAAAAATTCTCCATCTTCGGGAGACATTACAGAATATACTTGTTGCCATAATAAAGAATAAGCTTTAGTATTTGTTTCAATATGTATTCCAATTTGAATTCGGAGTTCTCAATAACTCGTCGCATAAATAGTCGTCCCCCTTTTTAACCAAATATTCCCCCTTTTTAATTTCATTATTAACGAATTTTTGAAGTCGTTCGTCCATATTTTTAAGTATAACACAGATTTGCATCCTGTATTTTTTTGTCTTATAATACATAAAAGTCTCTGGGAGGACTTTTCTTTTTATGGAAGAAGGCAATAAAAATTTGAATAAAAAGGGCGTTTGGTGGAGTGGACCGATGCAAGTATTTAGCGAGATTTCCACTTGGATCGCGGCGCCGATAATACTGGCGGTTATTGCGGGCAAAGCTCTCGATGAACGTTATAGTACAGAACCATGGTTTCTCTTAGGATTAATGGCCTTTAGTTTCTTGATTTCTTCCTATGGAATAATCAAGGCGGTAAAAAAATATGCCAAAAAAATTAAGAGAGAAGAAAAAAACAATTTGTAATTTATAATTTTTAATTATCACACATGGCACTAGAAGAAAATAAGATAGAAGAAGTTCAAGAACAAAAAGAGCAAGAAGAGGGGACCGGAGAAGTTTCCCACGAGATTACTCTCTTTGCTGAACCGATATTTCATAATGAAAATTTTTCAATCACAAATGCTCTTTTCACGAGCTGGTTTGCGGTGATAGCTATCGTTGTAATAGCTCTGGTTCTTCGTTCTAAACTTCGCGAGATTCCGCGCGGAATCCAGAATTTTTTCGAATTCGTAATTGAAGGCGCTTTGACCTTGTGTGACCAAGTCACCAACGACCGAGCTCTCTCTATGAGAATTTTCCCTGTAGCCATTTCTGTTTTCTTTTTTATTCTCATAAATAACTGGTTTGGAATTTTGCCTTTAGGATGGATGGGTCTTATAGAGAATGGAGAACATGGCATGGTCTTTGTGCCTTTTTTCCGGGGAGGAACGGCCGATATAAACACGACCTTGGCTCTTGCTGTGATGGCAGTCATTGGGGCGAATATCTTTGGAGTTTTTTCAATAGGTATATGGAAAACTTTCAACAAATATGTTAATCTAAAAGTAATCGGACAGATAGGGAAGAAAATTCGCAAGGATCCGACTATTATACTAGTTGCTCCGATTACGTTCTTTGTTGGCTTAATTGAGATTATTGGTGAATTGGCGAAAGTCGCATCGCTTTCCTTCCGTCTTTTTGGTAATGTATTTGCGGGGGAAGTCTTGCTTGTTTCCATGGCGGCATTGGTTGCTTATGTTATCCCGATACCTTTTCTTTTTCTTGAGATTCTGGTGGGAGTCATTCAGGCCCTAATCTTTTCCATTTTGACTGTCGTTTATTTCACGATCGGAGCAAGTGACCATGACCATGAGGAGGAACATGAAAAACAACATACAGAAAAACATGAGGTCGTTATTATTAATTAACATATAAAACACATGGAAGAAATAACACCCTTTGCAAAAGCAGTCGTCATGGCAGTGGGAGCTATTGCTCCAGCTATATCTATCGGCTGGATTGGTTCAAAAGCTATGGAATCAATCGGACGCAATCCAGAAGCTGCGGGCAAAATCCTTGTACCAATGCTTCTTGCTTGCGCCTTCGCCGAAGCTATCGCTATTTACGCGCTTGTTATCGCATTTTCGATTTAGTTGGTAGTTAAAAGATTTAAAGATTAATTTTTTGGTTTTTAAATCTTTGATACTGCTCGCCATTTGCGTGTAGTTTTGTGTTACTTTATTATTTTTTAATTTTCGTTTCTTATGGATTCAATTATCGAGACGTTTCATATTGATTGGAAGATAATGATTGCACAAGCCTTTAACTTCGGGGTGGTTTTTGTAGTTCTATATTTTTTTGCCCTAAAGCCTCTCGTGAAGATAATGAAGGAGCGAACGGAAAAAATAGAGAAGGGGATAAGCGATGCGAAAAAATCCGGTGAATTGGTGCAAAAAGCTACCGAAGAGTATAAGGAAAATACAATAAAACTAAGACAATCGGCAGTGGATGCTCAAAAAGAACTTGAAAAAGATTTAGAACAATTGAGAGTGGAGAATCTTAACAGAATAAAAACGGACAACGATGGGTGGACGAAAAAAAGAATCGAGCAGATGGAGGTTGACAAGAAAGCCTTAGTCGAATCCGCCAAAAGCGAGATTACCTCTCTGGCCATGCTAATCGCCAAAAAAGTCATGGAAGATGACAAAAAAATTTAAGAGTAAAAAATTATGCAAAAAATTTCCCCAAAAAATATAGCGGAAGCGGTGTATGAAGCAACAAAAGAAAAGGCGGAGGAGGATTTGACGGCTGTACTGAAGCGCTCTGCCAGAATGTTGAAAGGCAAGCGAATGCTCGGGCAGTCTTCCAAAGTTTTAAACGCTTTGCAGGATATTTTTGATAAAAAAACGAATACCGTCAGAATGAAGGTAACTACCGCCAAAAGTATGGAGCACGAAAGAAGAAACAAATTAGAAAATGAAATCAAGGAAAAATACAGCGCGCGGAGTATTGCCAGTGAATTTTTTGTACAAGAAGAGTTATTGGGTGGAGCGAAAATTGAGATCGGAGAGGAAGTACTAGATACCACATATAAAAATAAAATTTACAAATTAGAAAAATTTTTAACAAAATAAAAAAGTATGTCAAACCACATTGTAGAAATTTTGAGAAAAGAAATAGAAACCTTTAAGGCGGACATAAAGACAGAAAAAGTGGGTCATGTCTTGGAAGTTTTTGACGGGATCGCGAAAGTCTCCGGTCTCTCGGATGTCAAATCTTCCGAAATGGTGACTTTCGGAGGAGGCGAGACAGGAGTGGCTTTAAACCTTGAAGAAGACACTATCGGGGTCATCATTCTTTCAGATTTTTCTAAAATAAAAGAAGGGGACGAAGTCAAAGCCACTGGAAGAATTCTCGAAGTGTCAGTGGGGAATACGATTATCGGCAGAGTAGTGAACGCGCTCGGCGCAGAGATTGACGGTAAGGGAGTTATAAAAGCAGACAAAACATATCCTATAGAAAAAGTTGCTCCGGGAGTTATTACGCGTTTGTCTGTGGACCAGCCAGTAGCTACAGGCATCAAAGCCATTGATGCAATCATTCCTATCGGCCGCGGACAGCGGGAGCTTTTGATAGGCGATCGTCAGACGGGTAAAACTGCTATAGCCATAGACACGATCTTAAATCAGAAGGGTCAAAATATGATCTGCGTATATGTTTCAATTGGCCAGAAAGATTCAAAGCTTCGCAAAATCCAAACTCGTTTAGAAGAAGGAGGGGCTATGGCTTACACCATCATCGTCTCCGCAGGGTCGTCAGAGCCAGCGCCTCTGTCCTACATTGCTCCATACACAGGAGTCTCTATCGCTGAGTATTTTATGGACCAAGGAAAAGATGTTTTAATTATTTATGATGACTTGTCAAAACATTCTGTCGCATACCGAGAAATTTCTCTGCAA
>CAYIEM010000041.1:0-3867 GCA_964362545.1 uncultured Candidatus Saccharibacteria bacterium | reverse complement strand
CCTCGTTTATTTAATTTTCTTTTAATATACCTTGGGCGATATATTTTTTCATCAAAGATTGATAGGGCATATCTATCTCGTTGGCATGTTCTTTTACTCGGGCGATTAAATGTAACGGCAGACGCAATGAAATAGGCTGGGAAGAAGGCTTTAAATTCGGGAAAGAAACTCTCTCGAAGTCGGAAGGGGAAAAACGAGACAAGTCAAATTTTGCCCAATAATCTCGTTCTTCATCTTCGTTTTTAAATTTTGGTAATTTAATTTTCTTTTTCATATAATCTATAATGTTTTTTATTAAGATCTCTAGCAGAAATAATCCTAATTTTATTTTTTCTTATAGTAAATACAGCATCTAACATTCGTTTTTTTTTAGTTTGTCCTATTAATGTATATCTCTCTTCACTTTTAGAATGCGCAACATCCTTCATTATGACTTTCCTTTGGTCGAAGAAAATTTCCTCACATTCTTCGTTTGTTACATTGTGTTTAATAAGGTTTTTGTTTCCTTCTGGCATTTTTTCTGTAATTTCAGCAAGGACTCCACTTGCTGAATACAAAACATTTCTAAATCACTCTTATCCCGGTTTTTCTAATCTCATAAGCAAGCGGGTCAGCGTTGTTTTTAAAATCCGCCTCGGTGAAACCATGCGGTTCAAGTCTATCATCGACTTCAAGTCGCATCCTATAAAGCAGAGAACGATTTTTTTCGTAGTTTCTTTTTAATTTATTAGTAACAACAGCTATATCAATATCACTCCATTTATGTGCTTTGCCATTTACTTGCGAGCCAAAAAGATACATAGCCGAAATAGGGAAATTTCTAGATCTGAGAATCTTGGCATAATTTCGTATTATTTTTTTTATTTCAGTTTTTGGCATAAATTTTTATACATACTTTTAATTTTGTTCAAATTTTCTTTTGTATACTTTAGAGTGGATTTTTTATAAAATTCAAATTTTTGTTCAGGATACCTGGCGCGAATGTTAAATTCATTTACATCATTTAGAAAAACTATCTCTTCTTTTGAAAAATCAATATTGGCTAATTTTGCCAATTTAACTAAGTCATGGGTATATGGAGATTGTTCTGCTGTTTCTTTGACCACTAAACCTTTTAATATTTTTTCCAATACGACATGCCCAAAAAATAAACTTTCCGGATAGCGCTCAATCTTAAAAAGCCCAAGCATTGTGTCGTAATCTCTTCTTGCTGTTGTTTCCCAATATTTTATTGCGTTTTTTATCTCTTTTTCAGTCACAGTTCTATTTTAGCATTATTAATTATTTAATGCATGACCTAAAAGGAGTTGAGAGTAAGGTGTACTTCGCTAATAAATTTCCTCAAGTAAATCATTTCCTTGAAACAACAGGGTGTTTAGAGCTTTTATTTTTGCAATTACTAGCAGGCCTACCTGTGTTCATTGGAGCTTCCCACCACTCAGGGTCTTTGCTCAAAATGGGCTTTAATTTTCCCCAGTTGCAACTCGGTACTTATTAAAGATATTCCCATTGGCTCGTTCACTTACTGGAGCCGCACTTCTAGTGTAGATGAAGTTAATCTTGTTCTGTTGTACTAGCGAAACTAGCTCTGTTATCACTAGTTCCGATATGCACTACCCCCACTAAGGGTTATTATGCGAGGAAATTTATTAATGAACTATTTGTTCAGTATAACACAAAAATGAAACCTCACAAGAGTTTATGCCCTTTAGTTCACTTTGCTATACTTCAGAAGTCATTAGAAAACGCGGGACTGTACGGCGTTTTCCTTTTTTCTAATCATCTTTCTCGGGACAGTTTTGAGTGAACCAAAATTATCAACTTTTTAGTCATAGTTTATTTAATTTTCTTTTAATATACCTTGAGCGATGTATTTTTTCATCAAAGATTGGTAGGGCATATCTATCTCATTGGCATATTCTTTTACTCGGGCGATTAAGTGCAACGGCAGACGCAATGAAATAGGCTGGGAAGAGGGCTTTAAATTCGGGAAAGATACTCTCTCAAAATCAGATGGCTCAAAATGTTTGGACAGATCCAACTTCAGCCAAAAATCTCTTTCATCATCTTCATTCTTAAATTTTGGAATTTTAATTTTTTTCTTCATATAATTTTCTCTCTTTTTTATTAATGTCTCTGGCAGAGATAACTCTTATCTTATTTTTCCTTATAGTGAATACTACATACAATAATCTCTTTTTTTTCGTCTGTCCTATTAAGACATAACGTTTCTCACTTACAGAATGCAATATATCTTTTTGTATCTCTTTGTTATAATCAAAAAAGGCTTCCTCGCATTCCTCGTTGCTGACTTCGTGTTTTACAAGGCTTTTTTGCTTGTTTCCAGCATCCCATTCAAAACCAGAAACTTTTTCTAATACTCGACCGTCTTCATTTGTAATTGTAGCGTGGGACATATACATTGTCAAGTTATTATTTTTTCAATTTTCCTGCGCATCCACTTCTATTGTTCCCAAAACTCCCGCCAGGACGACAAGCGTCAGAATGAAGGGGATTATTTTTTTGATTGGTTTACTCATTATTTTTCTTTACAACTTTATAACTTTATGCACTTTTTAATGTATGGCAAAAGTTTTCTCATTCTTATAACTTAAAATATTTTAAGGATTTTTTGCCCATTTTCCGCCGACAGCAGGGTCTATGCAGTTTTTTTCGGGCATATTTGGTACGATAACAGTATATTGTTTATCTTTGCCTATACGTTTTTTTATTTTTGTAATACTACAACTTCCTAACATAAGATTAGTATTACCAGCGGCGGCGCCAGTAGCGCCACCTATTGCTACGATCTCAATACTAGCGCTGGCTTGCTTGATCGGCGAAGACGAATCTTGGATTATAACTCCTGATGAACCAACCGCAATACCTTCGACTTCCAAGATCTGCGTGGTGAAAGTGGATTCAACTTTTCCAGCTTCATCTAAAATTTGTCCTGTAATATCAACAGTTTTAACCTTAACCTTTGAGTTGTCTATCACTGTGTCTACAAAATATTTCGGTGTGCCACCCGATATGAGTACATTAACTTTTTTACCAACCTCAACTTTAATATCCTGCGGAAGACTCAAATCCTCGATACTTCTGATTTTAATTTCAATTGTTATTGATTTATTAGCAGAATCCCTTATCGTCATGGAAGTCTCACCGTTGTTGACACCGCTTATAATTAGGTTTCCATCAGCAAGAGTCGCTATCGCTATTCCCTCATTAGGATAGCTCGCGATACTGTAAGACCCTGTGCCCCCCTCTATTGTTGTGATGAATGGATTAGTGGTGTTGGTTGAAATACATGCATGATTTATGTCGGCAGGAGTACAATTTGTGTCACGGATTGCCAAAGCCCCAATGGCATTTACCGTGATAGAGATCGTAACGGGTTTAACTGTTGTATCGGAAGCATCTGCAATTATAACTTCAGTAGTTCGAGGCGCGTCTGAAGGAGACACTGACGCAATACCTGTGATAGAGAGTGCGGAGATTTTAGAATTAGAAGAGTCGCTGGCGAAAATCCTTTTAATTTCGGCCTTCGCCTTCAATGCGTCTGGTCCGGATGCTATTCTATAATTTCCTGTGCCGCCTGATATAACTGTGCTAGTCGTTTGTCCGACTCTGACTGAGACATGTCCTGGAATAATCAATTGACTGACTTTTGCCTGGTCGGCGGGAAGAATATAGTTGCCGCCAAGAGTTTCACCCTCATAATTCCAGTTGTCGTTTGAAGGTCCGGGATTTACAGTACTTGCTAAAGCATTTAAGCCCTTATCCAAGAAGTGATTTAAGAGCGCGTCAAAGATAGCGGACAAACTGTTGCCGAGCGCCGCGCCGAGTTCCGTTTGGCGCAAGTTT
>CAYIEM010000040.1:0-4011 GCA_964362545.1 uncultured Candidatus Saccharibacteria bacterium | reverse complement strand
AGCATACTATGGCAACTATATCACAGAACATTAAGCGAATACGAGCAAAACAAGGGCTAACGCAGGACGACTTAGCAAAAAAAGCCAATATCAAATACTCCACCCTTACAAAGATTGAGGGTGGTGTTGTTACCAAGCCAAGCGTTCAGACAATCCAAAAAATCGCCAAGTCGTTAGACGTTTCAATGGAAGAATTATTAAAATAAGTCATGGAAATAATCTGCTCAAGCAAAAACAACATAGATCCTGATTCTGACGATGTTGAAATTGTGGAGAGAAAAGGTATTGGTCACCCTGATAGTGTGGCAGATATAATTGCTGAGCATTTCTCAAACAAATATTCAAATTACTGCTTAGAAAAATATGGGGTAGTATTAAATCATTGGTTTGATAAAGTCCTTATCTCTGGTGGAGAGGCAAATCTAAAACCAGGATATTCTAAGGTTATCAAAAAACCAACAGTTTATCTCTTTGGAAAAATAACAAAGGTTTATGATAAAGATTTTATCCTAGAGGAACTTTTCAGAGACACTGTCATCACTGTTTTCACCTCGATTTTTAATATTCCAGTGGATGAAGTGCCAAAAATATCTATTGACATTAACTCTGGCATTGGGACAGATCATGCTCCAACTTTCTATTCTTATGATCCCAAGGCAAGCGGTAGGGCAAAGTTGAAATTGACATCAAATGATTCTGTTTTTTGTGTCGGTTATGCGCCATATTCAAAACTAGAAAACTTCGTGGTGAATATTGAAAATTATATAAACTTTAAAAAATTTAAAATGCGTTTTCCGGAAACTGGATATGATGTCAAGGTACTCGCAAAAAGACACAAAGATAACGTAGATATCACCGTCTGCGTACCCTTCATAGCTAATAAGGTAAAATCTTGGTCTACTTATCAAGAAATTAAAAGTGAACTATTGCATGACTTGTATAAATATTCGTCCTCCTCATGGGATAGCATTAAAATATATTTGAATACAAAGGATGTGCCTGGCATGGGATATTTAACTGTATATGGAACCGCTCTTGATAAAGGAGACTTTGGAGTGGTTGGCAGGGGAAACAGATATTCAGGTTTTATTTCGGCTAATCGAGGCGAAACGCAGGAGGCATATCACGGCAAAAATCCGATAATCCATTCCGGTAAATTGTATTCGATAATTTCTCACAGAGTAGCCCGGCGGGTTTCACACTTATTGAATATTCCCGTAGAGGTAATTTTTACCATTAATAATGGTGCTCGGTTGAATGATCCTAATTATTTATATTTATATGCAAGTGAGAAGTTTGGTAATTCGGATAATTTAATTAGTAAGATTGCAAATTTTGAAATTCAAGGCCTGGAAAAGCTTTCAAAAAAAATAGTCTCTTGTAACCCGATAACAGAGTTTGTAAACAAAAGCATGCTGGAAATCAAGGAATAAAAGATGGACAAGGACATAAGAACATACATAGGGATATCCCCCTTTCATCAAAGCCCTAGCCTGGGGCCATTAAGAACCATGCTTTATACATTTGCTTTCGCGAGGAAATATAACGGAAGTGTTTATTTAAAATGCGATGACACAAATCTAGAAAGTCGTAATAATGAAAATTTCTTTTCCCAAATTAGTTTTTTAGAACAAGCAGGATGTGTCTTCCGAAAAGATGAGATGAGTTATTTTAACGGAACGGTTATATTCCAATCTTTAAATGACCACATTTACAAGTTGCATCTAGACAAACTGGTAGATAGAGGGCTAACATCGAAAAAGAACGGTCTTCTCTCGCTAGATGTCCAGGGCCTAGCAAATTTTTTAGCTATTGAATCAATAACTATCGAAGATATATTAAAAGGAAAGATATCATTCAACGTAAAAAGGTCGGGGTATTCTTTTATTCCTTTATACTCTTTAAGTGAGAAAAGATTTTTATTTCATTTACCAGCAGTTATTGATGAAATGATATTAAAAGCTAATTTATTAGTAAGAGGCGAGGATAAAATTTCTATTGCTCCAATTCATAATCTTCTCCGCATTTTTATCGGAATGGATGATGCTAAATATTTACACCTTCCGTTACTGACTGAATCCAAAGATGGGAAAAGGCTTCGTGGAAAGGCTTATTATGTAGACCAACTGATTACCCAGTATTCATTAGAGGTATTGGTTGCGTATGCCCTGAAGTCAGGGTATGTTTCCGGTAATTCTTTCTATCGAAATATAAATGATTTCATAGGCCAGTTTGATTATAGAAAAATAAAAAAGAAATCCGGACGTTTCACGCCCGCTGATTTACAGGCAATATCTATTAAATTTGAAATAAAATGATAAAGAATTTCTATATCACAACCACATTGCCATATGTCAATTCAAGTCCTCATATAGGTCATGCTTTAGAGTTTGTGCGTGCGGACGTAATAACTCGCTATAAAAAAACCGCCGGTTTTAATGTTTTCTTTAATACAGGAACCGATGAACATGGTCAAAAAATATGGAATGCAGCCAAAACTGCCAACGTGGATGTTCAAGAGTACGTGGATAATAATGTAAGGAAGTTTAAAGACTTATTGATTACACTTGATATTTCTAGAGACGTTCATTTTATTCGAACAACAGATCCCCATCATATAAAAGGTGCCCAAAAATTGTGGCAAATGGTATATGAAAATGGTTTCATCTATAAATCTAATTACAGCGTCAAATATTGTGTTGGATGTGAACTTGAAAAAACTGATTCAGAATTAGTAAATAATAAGTGTCCGGATCATCCAAATCTAAAAATTGAAGAAATTAATGAAGAAAATTACTTTTTTAGATTCTCTGCTTTTCAAGATAGGTTAAAAGATTTGTATAATTCCAGACCTGATTTTGTATTACCAAATTCAAGGATGAATGAAATTCGTACCTTTTTATTTAATGGCTTAAATGATTTTTCAATTTCTCGGCTAAAGAAAAAAATGCCGTGGGGAATTCCTGTTCCGGGAGATGATAATCATGTGATGTACGTCTGGTTTGATGCGCTTGCAAATTATATTACCACCCTAGGGTGGCCAGAAGACCTCAACAAATTTAGCGATTTTTGGGTAAATGGAAACCCCACTCAATACTGTGGGCAAGACAACTTACGGCAACAATCTGCAATGTGGCAGGCAATACTTATGGCCGCCAATCTTCCTAATAGTTATCAAATTATTGTAAATGGTTTTGTCGTCGGAGCGGGAGGAGTAAAAATGTCAAAAACTCTCGGAAACACCATAGACCCAACGGAGTTAGTCTCATACTATGGGACAGATGCTTTCCGCTACTATGTTTTACGGCATATACATCCGTGGGATGGTTCTCCTGCAACCCGTGAACTATTCCACGAAGCATATACTGCCAATCTAGTGAATGGCTTGGGAAATTTAGTATCTCGCGTACTTACAATGACAGAGAAAAATCTTCTACAGCCGGTCGACATTTCTCAAATAATTATTCCTAATGAGTGGTATCTTGCAATAATTGATTTTAGAGTTGATTTAGCTTGTGATGTTATTTGGAGAAGAATATCAGACCTAGACCGGACAATTAATGAAGATGAGGCATTTAAAGTTGCAAAGACAGATTTAAGTAAGGCACAAAAATTTCTAACAAAATATGTTAAAGAATTAGCGTTAATCAGTAAGATGTTAGAACCAATTTTACCCAGTACAAGTGAAACAATAAAAAAATATATTTTACTTAACAAAAAACCAATCTCGATTTTTCAAAGAAAGGAGAACCTAATAAAGAGCTAATTATGCTATGATAAAATATTAGGAGGGTAGCTCAGTGGTAGAGCACTGGAAACATTTTCCAGAGGTCGCAGGTTCGAATCCTGCCCTTCCTACATTTTAATCGCCAAATTTTTTCGCCGAAATGCCAGAAGCGAGGGCGCGGCGGAAGGGGGGTGTGGGGGGAATTCCGCCGCGCCCGAGCGTTCCGCCGGAGCGAAGCGGAGGCGGTCAATCAGGGTTCTCCGCAAAATGGGTTCTAACTTTTT
>CAYIEM010000039.1:0-4359 GCA_964362545.1 uncultured Candidatus Saccharibacteria bacterium | reverse complement strand
TTCATATATTTACTTATGAGCGAAGCGAATTAGTAAATTATGAACCCCGTACCAAATTTATAAATAAATCTGGATAACCGATGCACACAATTTAACTCAATTACCTTAACATATTCATTTTATATAATCAATAAATTTGTAACGGGGTCTAAAAGTTTATACTCGCTACGCTCGTTAAACTTTACGGACTTGCAAGAAATCGAGCTCTACCGGGGTCTCGCGACCAAACATTGAAACAAGCACCTTTACTTTCCCACGTTCCTGATCGACAGAATTTACTTTGCCTTCGAGATCTTTAAAGGGACCGTCAGTAATCAAAACCGTCTCATCAATAGCGATATCAATGTTGTGTTTGATGGTGCCGGTATCCATTTTTTTGAAAAGGTACTCTACTTCTTCAGTCTTCAAGGGTACAGGAATTACTCCTGCACCAACGAATCCTGTAACACGCGGAGTGTTACGTACAACATACCAAGAGTCATCAGTAACGATCATATCAACCAGCACATAACCAGGATAAATCTTTTCTTCCACTTCCACCCGCTTCCCCCCTTTGATCTTTATTTTTTTCTCGATAGGCACTATAACGTTAAAAATCTTGTCGTTCATCCCGAGTGATTCAATACGCTGTTTTAGATTACGAAGAACCACGTTCTCGTATCCAGCGTAAGTATGAATAGCGTACCAATTCCTAGAACCCTCCGTTTCTTGTTTCATAATTATTTAAAGAGGCACTATGGTCTGTAACCCCTGCAAGAAAATAAAATCAAACACTCCCAAAAGGTAAGCTATTACTATAGACAAAACAACAACGATTAGGGTGTAGAAAATAGTCTGGCGTCTATTAGGCCAAATTACATGCTTGAGTTCTGTTTTTGTTTCTTTTAAATACTCGGTGATTTTGGACATGATGTCTTCGCTATTTCAAAAAAGCCCCCTTTCAAGGGCTTTTTTAATAATACTCTTTTTGGCAAAAATAGTCAAACCAAAAAGCTAATCATCTAGTTCGTAAGTAATGGTCACGTCGGAAGCAATGATATTTTCTCCCTTTGGCAATTGAGCCGGAGCAGGAGCGGCGCTTTCAAGAGAAGCGTCCATCATAGCTCTCTTATAGTAGCCTCCGCCATAATTTGCTCCCTCGCTAAAGCTGGTAATGTCTCCCAATCGAACTCCTAAATCTCTGGCCAAAACTTTCGCTTTCATTTTCGCGTCTTCAATCGCTTTTTTCCTTGCTTCTGCTTTTAATTCATCTTCCTTGTCAATAGCGAAATTCGGACCGCTAAGGTCGGTCACACCCAGTGTGCCAAGCCCTTGCATGATTTTACCCGCGTCATCAACATTTCTGATTTTTATAGTTATAGATTCTGAAGCCGTATAGCCGACAATCACATTTTTACCCGGCCTAGGCGGACAACCATACTGCGTACAAGGCATCATGCTCTTCGTTTCATATCTATAT
The DNA here is from genome assembly GCA_964362545.1 of uncultured Candidatus Saccharibacteria bacterium. Lineage (GTDB taxonomy): Bacteria > Patescibacteriota > Minisyncoccia > Phycocordibacterales > UBA9973 > UBA9973. The sequence goes on along the minus strand of CAYIEM010000039.1, from coordinate 2,900 downwards.
TCGTATTTCGGAGAAAAAGAGGCATATGAAGTCTTGAAATCCTTTTCAGCTACTCCACTTTCCCTTAAAAGATCAAGTGACTTCTTTTCTACCTCAGCCACGAGCGCTTGGGCCTCTTTCACCGTCGCCGCTTCCTTTGCAATGGTAAAATAAATATTTGCTATGTCGGGCACCGCCGTCACTTCACCGTGTCCGGAGAAGGTTATAGTATTATTTTCTTGACTTTCTTTTCTGTAGTGCGGCTCATCAAACAAAGCATTGAAAACAAAAACAACTAACAATGCTATAAGCGCAACCTTCAAACCCTTGCCTAACTTAAATTTATTTTCTGGTGTTATCTCCATATTTTAAATTATTTTTTAATTTGTAATTCAACCTAACACTGGCTCTAATCCATTTGGACAATCAAGCGCTTGCTTCTAAGTTTTGGACTCTTTTAACCAAAGTGAGAAATTCTTCGTAGTCAACTTTTTTCTTTAAATCACCCCTTATGGCTAAAAGGTCCTCTTTCACAACAACCATATCAGATTTTAAAGTTGAAACGTCCTCCAATAAAACACCAATCATTTCAGTATGAGAACCAAGAATTTCTTTCATTCCATCCATTTTTTTGTTGATAATCAAGGAATTCTCCTTAATGGTTTTCAAGTGTTCATTGTGGGTCTCCGTAAGCGCCCCTAAGTATCGCTTCATTTCATTTCCGGAATACGAACCTTTGTTGTTGTTTCTAGTTATCGGTCTTTTCATGAACTCATTCTACTCCTTAGGACTATCAATGTCTAATCCGAAAGTATCTCTCAAAATATCAATAAACGCCTCCTGTCCTGCCCTTGAATCCGAATCCTCAAAAAATTTAGTGACATGTACTGTTCCTTGTTCTAATATATTTAGGCCAACTCTGTCAAGTCCGTCCAACTGATTGCTACTCCACCCCTCTAGTTTATTACCTTTTTGGTCTTTTAACACAAGAAAAGGTCTAGAACCCCCCCCATACTCCCAACAAACCGTCCCTTTGTTTGTAACAGAAATTATTTTAAATTTATTTTCTGGTGTTATTTCCATATTTTAAATTATCTTTTAACTTGTAATAATTCAACCTCGAAACTAATCGTCGCATTTGGTGGTATTACTCCTCCCGCGCCGGTAGCTCCATATGCGTAATCTGGTGCAATTTCGAGCGTCCTCTTTTCGCCCACCTTCATTCCTGTAATTCCTACATCCCATCCTTTTATTACCTCACCTGCCCCTATGGTAAAAGTAAAGGGTTCTACATGTCCGAATTTTGGATCAACGTTAGAATCAAAAACTGTGCCATCAGCGAGTGTCCCTGTGTAATTCATATCTACTATGTCTCCCGCTTTGGCGACTTCCCCATTTCCTTCTCTAATAATAGTTATTTTCACTCCTTCTATTTGTTTTATATTCATGCTTTCTTGTGCTTCATTTCCCGTCTGCGAGGTCGCAGGAGATTTTTTGTTAAAAGTAATAAAAACTAAAAAAGCGATAACGGCCACGAAAACTATGGTCGATACAGCTATGCTCATTTTTTTGTCTTTCATATTTATATGTTTCAAAAAATTAAATCAAACCCTAATAATACAATTATTATACCTCCCCTTTAGAGCTTTTGCAAAATATTTGTATCAGCAGAAAATGTTAGAAAATTTCTTTGGCTAATTTTTTTTCTATTTCTTCCTCACTGATAGGTTTAAGTAATTTTTTCAATTCTGGGTCCTGCGACAAATCCACTCCTTGTCTTTCTAAGACGATCGCGATCATTTTCATCAGTTTCGTTATTTCTTTTCTGGCGATAAGGTTGATTTGCAAATCAGTCTCCTCCCGCAAGTCATCCACCTTTGAATTGCGGTTTTGAGAGATCAAGACAAAGATTGCCAAAATAATGGCTTCGAGTGAGACGATGGTGGTCAGGAGACTAAAAGGAAACGGATCAAAGGGTGGAATGATCTTGATTATATTTGTGTTGATGAGAACCCAGGCAACAAAAAATATGGTATTCAGTAGTAAGAAAGTCATGCTGCCAAAACTAGAAGTCATCCAGTCGGCGACTCTTTCCGCCATGGTTCTCTTGGCATCAGCATTTGCCTTGATGCTCTGCAGTATCTTTCTCTTGGGCTCTTCGTTTTCGCCAAAGAGTGATTGTAGAAATGAAAGATGATTTTGGGACATATTTATTCTCTAAGTATATCAACGGAACCATCATGATGCAATCTAATCAACCTAGACGCTTTACCTCTCTCTTCACCTACATCTACATACAAATCAACCAAGTCGCCAAAATGTTTTTTGGCGCTCGCTATGTTGTAATTTGGAGGATAATTTTCTTTGTTGGCAGAAGGAGCAATCAATGGCCCTGTCTTTAGCAGTAAATTTCGGAGCGCCTGGGGCCCGGGAATACGGAAAGCTAGAGTTTGGGTCCCTCGATGAAGATATTCAAGCGAATTGTTCAGACAATCTAAAACCACACTTACTGGACCCGGTTTGAAAGATTGGTAATCCTGAGCGAAGTCGAAGGACCAGTATTTTGAAAGTTCTATTTTTTGTTTTTCTGACAGAGCAACCGAGAATTTTTGAAGCTCACCAATATCTCCGATTAAGATGATGCAGGGTTTCTGCGGGCTTCTTTGACGAATAGCATAAACCCGATTGACCACTTTTTCATTCTCCGCTCTTCCCACCACCCCATAAATGGTATCTGTCGGCATCACTACCACGCCATTTTCTTTTAGCACTTTTATTAAATTGTCTTCCTTCCACACATTTTCATTGACCGGCATAAAGTTTTTTGTATTTTATTGAAGTTTAAAATTTCGGTAACTATTTTTGTCGCTCTTGATATAAACAAATCTAGCGCCTTGGGGCATGGCCTTCCAAACATTTTC
>CAYIEM010000038.1:0-5216 GCA_964362545.1 uncultured Candidatus Saccharibacteria bacterium | reverse complement strand
GGGGGTGTGGGGGGAGCCGACAAAAAATGGAAAGGAAATTTTTGGTTTTGCTTCGTCGCTTCAGACTACAAAATGAACATTTGTATTATATCATTTGTGGCTCTTTAGAGTTGTTCATTTCTCCGTCCTTGCGGCGAGACGAGGCACTTCCTCTCGACGTTTAGTGGTGACTCTAAACCCTGTGGCTTCGTTCACTGGTCGTGGTAACTCAAAGAACATGGATTGTGCTAGGCGCAATCAAATCTGTATGTGCTTGCCCCAAACCCTCCCATGCGCGGACAAATCCCCGCCGTTTTATAATGTTTCCTAAAAACGGGGGGATTGCTCCCTTTAAAAATGGTATTAAACCAAATTTTTTGCTAAAATACATTTTAAACTAAAGACTATGGAATTATCCGATTCACAAAATTATATCAATAACCAGCAACTTGTTCACAGGTTGCTCGAATTTGTTGATTTTGAATCAACCAAAACTATTCTCGAAATTGGCCCAGGTAAGGGTATTATAACCGATTTTCTTATTAAGCAAAATAAGAAAATCATTGCGATTGAGGCCGATCCAAAACTATTTTCTGAATTACAAAGAAAATATGTGAATGTAACCAATCTTTTGCTTGTCCAAGCTGATTTTTTAAAATACACAACACCAAACGAACCATTTATTATGGTCTCAAATATTCCATTCAATATTACAGCGAATATCGTCAGAAAAATTACGGATGAGCAATCAAAACTACATACGGCCTATCTCATTATGCAAAAAGATGCCGCTATTAAATTTCTAGGCGCGCCACATGCGCATTCTCCTCTCCTATCACATATTTTAAATATCAACTTTGAGATAAAGCGACTCATGGATATCGACAAATCCAACTATAGTCCTAGACCAAAATTTGATACGGCTTTCGTATCTATCAGGAGAAAAGAAAAACCTGTTTTTGACAGGCAGAAATCCGAGCAATTCAAAGATTTCTTAGTTTATATTTTTGAGCGACGGAAACCTCGTATTAAGGAAGCTCTAAAAAGCGTAATGAGTAATCTACAAGTCAAGATTATTTTGAATAACATAAATACTCCCGAAGATAAGGAAATAAAGAAAATATTATTTATTGACTGGGTTAGTATATTTGAGACTTTTATTAGTCATGCGCCTAAAAAATCAAAAATAAAAATATATGGTTCTTATAAAAGATTGCTTGTGGAACAATCTCAATTACAAAAGATAAATCGAACTAGAAAGGATATTTAAACGATCATTTTCTTAACTAGCTCAAATACTTGTTTGGGGTTGATACTATCACCATACTGAGTTATCGCTGGACAAGGATCATAATAATGAAAACAATTTCCACAGTATATTTTCCGGGCAGGACACTTTTTCATAAAAATATTAGTGCAGTATAAAAACTTGTTCTTATTGTAAGGTGTCCAGATGTCAGGGTCAGTGTTAGTGTACAGTCCAACCGTAGAGACTCCTGTGGCAGAACAAATATGTAAAAGGCCAGTATCATTTGAGATAAAACATTTTAACTTTCCCAACATAATCGCAACGAGACTAAGTTCTTGGTGGTTAATCACTTCGCACCTACTTGGCCCAATAACTTTTTGCACTTCTATTGCTTGACCTTTTTCCTCTTGTGACAAGCCATGAAATAAAATTATTTTTTGATCATAGTTTTTTGATATTTTTTGTGCTAATTTAATCCACTTACGCGTCGGCCAACGCTTATTTTTCTGGCTAGCAGCCATGCCAAAACCAATTCCACTTTTATCTCCAGTGTAAATAGAGAGCCAACGAGATTCGTAGCTGGAAGTATCGACACTGTGTCGTTGGAACATTTTCAGAAGATCACCAGTCAGATTTTCTTGTTTTTCTCTATTTTCGATAATATTAAAATCCAAATCCCAAAAGGCGACATCGTGATCCTGTTTTAGAAATTTCTTGAATTCATAATAACCGATATCATATTTTGGACCTTCATTACGCAAATTAACAATCAAATCAATCTGATTTTGATTTACAAAATCAACAATCCTATCTCGATACTCTCTATTAAACCGTCTCCATATAATTGGACTAAATCCTTTTAGTCTTTTCAATCCAGCTTTTTCAATAAACCATTTATTTGAAAGGATTTCATTTTCACTATGAAAATATTCCGTCGTTGGATAACTTTTCTCAAAACATTGGAGCAATGGCATAATACTTATTCCATTTCCGATACCAGTAAAATTTATAAACCATGCTCGTTTGTAATTTGGCATAATATTTAAATACTGAAATAATATTTTGTGTACAAATCAGCAGATACTTTGAACGAAACCTCTTTTTCTATAAAAGTTCGTGGTGTATAAGTATCAAGGTTAGTCCAAAATCTCTCAAAGGTTTTTGGAAAATCTGAAATCATTTTGAATTTTTCCCCGCACTCTTTTGAGAAGTTTGGTACAGACGTTGCAGGAATAGGATTTTCAGAGTATGCGGGCCAAACAGGGTCAGTCCACCACCCATGATCCCATGCAACAATAGGCACATTTGAAGCAAGGGCTTCTTGGTAAGCGATTCCTTGGGTTTCATGTTCGCAAAGAAAAACCATTGCTCTGCTTTTTCTCAATAAATCTTTATAAGCTTCGTGTGTGATATTTCCGTATGGTAATACAAAATACGACAGACTCTTTTTATCCAGATATGCTTTGATCGGATCAAGAAATAATAGAATGGTTTTCTCTCTTTCCCAACGAATTTTATCGTAAATGAGCACGTTAATTGATTTCTTATACCTTTTTGTATCCGTCCATTCTTCAGTTGAAATCCCAGCATACCATAAGACACATGTATTGCCATACACTTTTTCGAAAACATTTTTAAGCCAATTGCATGTCAGTATGTAGTATTTAAATCTTGGGTCTTTCATTAGGTTTGGATTTTGAGATGGATTATCGTACATACTGGGACCTAAAATTGCTGGATTTGGCAACGGCCATTCTGAAATACAATTTGGAGTGCCAACAATCCCTATGGGGTAAGTTGGATTAGTCATGGCTAATTTATAATCATTTTCGTAAACACGATAGCCATTTTCTTTTAGAGCACGGACGAGAAGCGTATACCACGCATAAAAACCAGAGATACTCCTTTTTGAATATGTTTCAACATAATCCCATTTATGTTTTTCATAGAAAAGCAATACATCTTTCCCTCGTTCAGGATTTATCATATCTTTTATTTATCTTTAGGATGAATTAACGCCTCGCTCGGATCAGTAAATTTTACACGTTCTGACGAATGATGAGGCGTTTCTCTATAAAGCGGCATGCTATCCCAATGAACCAACGAGATTGCTGATTTTATATCGCTAGGCAACTCAAAAGGTAGCGGTCTAAGGTAAGGCAGTACGTCCTCTTTCCTCGGTCTTTCTGGCAGAAAATAAATCGAGTAATTAGGGAGAGTGCTTTTATAGTGATATTTAAGATGAAAATGATAGGGGCCGTGGAAACACTTGGTATGTTTTGTCGGTTCAAGAATTGGGTGGCTACCATCCTCAAAAAGAGGTACGAAGTGCCTATCTTTTTTAATAACACGAGTGTGCGGATCAATCATATCTACGTCATTGATTTTTGTTTCCCAAAAGTGGATATATTGTTTTTCGTCATAGAGATGCCATATTGAGAATGCCATTCCATCCGTATTAGGATTTTTAAAAGAATCAATTATTTTTGAATGGAGTGATGATGAGAATAACTCGTCGGCATCTGCAATCACTAAAATATCAACACCTAGCTCTTCGAAAGCTCGGTTAATAACGTGATTTCGTGTCTCAAGTTCTCCACTCTTGAAAGCAACATCAATATTTTTTGAATACTCAACCTTAATTGGTATTTCAGACTGTGATAGCGCCACCTCAACACTTCCATCGGTAGAATGATCGTCATATATAAATATTCCGTCTGTCCACTGAAGCGATTGTACGCAAGCCCCAATAAGAGGGGCCATATTATGGACCATAATGCACGCACCAATTTTTAAATCATTATTATTCATGTTTATTAATCAATGATTCAATGTCTGCTACAGTCATCTTGTTTTCAAGATATCCGCGAAGTAGGATCAAACGCTGGGTATCTTTCTCATATAGCGGAGTCCTTTCAAGCGAAATAAAGTCATTTTTCGTCCATACTGATATGTGAGCCTCTGAATGATACCCGTCGACAGAGTTTTGGAGATAGCGATAGGGGAATTCAAGGATAATCCAACGGCATCTGTAAATTAAAAAATTTAGCAAATCAATACCATCTGATTTTTTCAGGTGTTCAATAATGTCGCCAATCATAACGACATCAAAGGCTGAATCGTAGTATTTTGGGTTAATTAAATCCGTAACAGAAATATTCCATACCTCATCATAAATTGATGAGAGATTAAACTTTTTTACATAGTCCTGCTCAATTTCAACAGCTGTTAATTTTATGGATGGATTGATCTTTCTTGCTAACTCGCCATATTTTCCAGCACCGGCACCAAGGTCAAGAATGGTTTCTGGTTTTAATAGTCGAATAATTTCTTCTATAGATTTATCAAAAATAAAGCTTGAGTATGGCATATTGTTTTATGAGATATTTTTAGGAATGCGTTGTGTTATAAAATCAATAGCTTTCTGAATATTTTCGTCAGAATACTCCTCAAAATGGGCAAAGTTCTGCACTTTTATCTTTTCGGTATGAATTAATTCATGTTTACCAAGAAGCACCAAAGGTCTACCGATATCGAGAATTAAACCAATTTCACACATCGTTCCAAAACGCCCATCAAATGCAATCACCGCGTCAGATGACCAAGCGAGGACATTCATAAAAGCAAGATCGAGTGATGTTGGAATTACATAATCAACATACCTATTTGCATCCCCCTTTTTGTTACTTTTAGTGATGGCTATTGTTGTGCCGTTGCAATGTTTTGCTCCTTTACAAATTGCTTCCATAATCCCATCCTCACCACCGCAAGCAATAGTAATACCAAGTTTTGCTAATTGTTCCCCAGTTTTTTCTGCAAGAGATAGTGCTTGTTGGTTTGTATTATGAGAATGACCACCAATAATACCTACAATTGTTTTATGAGCGTTTATTTCCATATTTTTATTTGATGAAATAATTGATGTCCTTTTTGTAAATCTTCGCAAACTCTTTAAGTTGTGTAATATCAAGTCGTCTTTGTCCGGCTT
>CAYIEM010000037.1:0-5602 GCA_964362545.1 uncultured Candidatus Saccharibacteria bacterium | reverse complement strand
CTATTTTGGGATTATACCATAAAAGGATATATTATTAAAACAACTGTGAATAAGTCAGTTTATACAAAAGAATACAAATCAATTATTGAACGCTTGAAAAAAGGGCGTATTGAGGCGGGGCTTGCACAGCAAGCCGTAGCCGACAAACTCGGTAAGCCACAATCTTATATATCCAAGATAGAATCTGGAGAAAGACGGCTTGATGTAGTGGAAATAAAAAAATTCGCGACAATTTACAAAAAAGAGATTTCGTTTTTCATAAAATAGTTATGCCAAAAATACTTTCCAAAAAAGAAGCCGTCGAATATCTTGGTCTTGATACTAAGACTTTTGATAATTACTTTAAAAACGCATCAGAATTTCCATGCGTTAAAAGAAAAGGCAAATTTGGAAGATTTTATTTTGATCAAGACGAACTTTTCAAATGGAAAGAAAGTTTAGCGTGGAGAACTGTTGAGTTAGATAAGGAGGACTATGCTTTATGTTTGGATTTTGCACTTGCACAACATTTCAGAAATTATGTGCAATCAGACTTCGGCACAGGACGACAGCGAGAATTCGGACAAAAAATTACAAATTGGGTTAAGGGACAATTGGGAGAAGTTGCCGTTAGAAAATTTTTCAAAAGAGAATTTAATTTGGATGTTGAACTTGATTTTGATATTCGAGATAAAATTGTTCTTCAGGATATAACAGGAATTAAAGATAACGGTAAAATGAGAACACCAAAAGTTGGCGTTGGAATAAAATCATCAAAACCCAAAAGCGCCTTTTTAGTTATTGGAGAAAATGAAATGACCATAAAGGAGCGCAGATCAGATATTTATATTTACTGCCGCCCTGATATTCCTGACGATCATCTTTTGAGACTGACAAAAGAAGAAGTTAATGAAGCTGTGAAAAATAAGCCACATTACTCAAAATATAAAGACTTAATACCAGACTTTACAAATATACCATGTGAAGTTGTGGGCTGGTGTCATTATTCCGACTTACGAAAAGTAAATGGAATTCCGGGGCTGGATTTTGAGGGCATACGATATGTAAAAGAATCTGGTTTGTTAAGAAAATCAAAGAAAGATTGGAAGAATCTTATAAAGCAACTGTAGTTTCTAACTCTACTTTGCCGAACAAACTTGCTATCTCCTGCGCATTTGCTTCTCCGTTAGTTATTTTAGATTCAACAAAGTCGTAAGGTATACCTGCGAAAGTTTTTAGCACAGCAGAAATAACGGCTTGCGCTCCTAGGGGAGGTACAGCCATACCGATTTGCTTTCTTGCACTTTCTTTTGAGCCTTCAAATATAAAATTATCGGGGAAAGATTGTAGTCGCGCTCGTTCTCGGTTTGTTAGAGAACGATGTTCTGACCAGTGATAAACATGTGTTCCGCCACCTCCGCTTCCGGTTATGGTGTAAGAGGGTTTTTGGGGGTCTAGTCTTTTATAAATTTGGCTCATGCGAGCGCCTTTAACATTTAGCCTTAAATGCGCGGGTATTCCTTCATACCAAGCATTTTCTCCGGCAGGAATATATTTTAATCTCTCCACAACACTTTTAGACTGGTTAGTAAGTTCATGATTCAGCGCATCTTTTGCTATTTTGGGGTTTTCTATAGCCTCGCGCGAAGTTACAAAATTATATTTTGTGGTTGGAGCAGGAACTTGGAATTTTAATCCTAAGTCTTTTCTTATTCCAATAATCACAATTCGGTGTCTCTGCTGAGGTACTCCGTATTCTTCAAATTTATATAAGTGAGGCGTAAGAACATAGCCCTTGCCTGCGGAACCGAGGTCTTGCAAAATTTGCCTAAAAGCTTTTCCTCCATTTGCGCTTTGCAACCCGCTAACATTTTCTGCAATAAACCATTTTGGATTATGAATGTTTATTGCTCTGATTCCATGAGAATAAAGAGGTCCGAATTTTCCGTCAAAACCTTTTTGTTCACCGACAACACTAAAATCATTACAAGGAAATCCAAAAGCAAGAACATCAAATTTTGGTACTTTTTTAAAATCTATTTCTTTGACATCTGCACAAATAACATTTTCTTCGTTTCCATTGTGAATATTGCGAGCGTATGTTTTGCATGTATCTGCGTCATAATCATTTGCCCAAATAGGTTCTATGCCATAGATAGTGTCCTCGTTTTCAGCAGTTGATTCCAACGCACCAAGAGCAAGCCCACCGGGACCGGAAAATAATTCTGCTAGTTTAAATTTAATTTGTTTTTTCTTCATAACAATTACTTTGAGTATATCATTTTTTAGATAGGTTCATAACTATAAATATCTTCTTGTGGTCTTTTTATAACTTCAATCACTTTCCCATTCACTAAATACTCATCAAGTTCGTCCTCGTGTATATGAATTGGTGGAAAAAATTTGTTTGATTCTGACTGTAACACAATTTGATTATTTTTTTTGTCCTCAATAAATCTTTTTATATTTGCCATTCCGCCTATGACTGATAGAACATAGTCTCCGCTTTTCACATTTTTATCTTCACCATCAACAATCACATAATCTCCATCTTCAATTTTTCTGCCATTTATGTCTGCACGATTCATAGACAAACCAACAGCCTTAACAGCAAAAAGATTATCTAGGTGATTTAATGGTATAAGCTTTGGAGAGATAGAAAGCATTCCGTCAATGCGAGCTTCTGCGAGCATTGTTGCATCTCCACAATTAGCTAACCCTAGAATCGGTATTGAGAGAAGTTTTTTTGCTTCTTCGTTTCCCAACAAAGGAGATTTGCTCTGGAAAAATCTTTTTTTCTTTCCATTGTTAAGAAACCCTAGTTTTTCCATATGGAATTTAATTTTTTGTGGATGTTCCACTCCAATGAGTCTGCCTATTTGCCTCAGACCCATTTTTTTTAAATCATAGCGTTGAGATAACTCCAAAAGTTTTTCTTGAATGATATGCATATGCCTCTATTATAGTCTACGAAGGATAAATCTGTCAACTACTTGACGGATACTTGAACAATCCACAGGTTATCCACTTGCCATGCCCCACCCCTGCCGCGTAGAATATAGCAAATCCTATGGGTCGACGGGATTGAGTATTAAAAAATAATATAACCAAAAAAATTATGGCTCACAATAAAACAACCAGTCATCGTGTTGCGACAAAAGCAAGCAAACTTTTGCATAATAAACATTCATCCAGCCGAGTAAAATCTGTAGCTGGAAGTGCACTTTCTCAAAAACACGGACATGGAAAACACAGATAATGGGTACTTGGAAAAAGTTGTCTAGTCGATAGAGCTTGAGTGTTCGATGCGTTTTCAGGTTTCAGTATTTCAGGCTGGCATACACAATGGCGATCAAAAGGCACACCTTCTCGGGCGCTTACAAGCGTTCGTTAAAACAAAATAATTTAGATCAACAACATTATAAAATAAAGGAAACAAAACAATATGAATGAAATTATATGCCCGCATTGTAAAAAAGCTTTCAAAATCGACGAGGCCGGTTTTGCCGATATAGTTAAGCAAGTACGCGACCACCAATTTGAAGAAGAGTTAAGCAAGCGAGATGCGCTCTTGAGAGCAGAGAAAGAAAGCGCCGTCAAACTTGCCGAGGAGCGTACTAAGAATGCATCGAAAGATGATCTAGCTAAAAAAGAAACCGAGATCGCTACGCTTAAGGCAGAGAAAGAAAGTGCTCTAGCTGTACTCAAATCTCAGAAAGATACTGAATTAGCCGAATTAAAAGCTAAGGTTAAATCTGCCGAAACTGAAAAGACTCTTGCCGTCACTCAGGCTGTGACCAAGGTCGAGAAAGAGCGCGATGGACTTGCATCTAAAATAATAATTAAGGACAGTGAAAAGCAACAGCTCGAATCGTCCTTGAAAGAAAAGCACGCTAACGAGCTAAAGGTAAAAGATGGCGAGTTAAAAGCAAAAGACGAACTAATTGAGCGCTACAAGGACATGAAAGCTAAACTTTCCACCAAAATGCTTGGTGAAACTTTGGAGCAACATTGTGAAATCGAATTCAATAAACTACGGGCCACCGGTTTCAAAAATGCTTACTTCGAAAAAGATAATGATGCTGGTGGTGGCAGTAAAGGAGACTACATTTATCGCGAATCCGATGCAGTCGACAATGAAATTATTTCCATTATGTTTGAAATGAAGAACGAATCGGATACTACTGCCACCAAAAAGAAAAATGAGGACTTCCTAAAGGAACTCGACAAAGACCGGATAGAGAAGAAATGTGAATATGCAGTTTTGGTCTCACTGCTTGAGGCAGAGAATGAGCTCTATAATATTGGTATTGTCGATGTATCGCACCGTCACCCTAAAATGTATGTAATTCGCCCGCAATTCTTTATACCAATGATAACCTTACTTCGTAATGCCTCGATGAAATCCTTGGAATACAAAGCAGAACTTGCAATTATAAAAAATCAGAATATTGACGTTACTGATTTTGAAAATCAGTTGAATAATTTCCGCGATGATTTTGGCCGAAACTACCGTCTTGCATCTGAAAAGTTTAAAAGCGCAATAGACGGCATCGATAAGTCTATCGCCCAACTTCAAAAAACCAAAGACGCCCTAATTTCATCAGAAAATAATTTACGTTTAGCTAACGAAAAAGCTGAAGAGTTAACAGTTAAAAAGCTTATAAAAGGCAACCCCACAATGACGGCAAAATTTACTGAAATAGATCCCCAAAAAAGAATATATAACTAGTATATAATCTATATATGCCCGACGACCAAAATACAACCGAAAATGCAATTCCCGAAGAAAACCCTTCACCTACAAGCTCCCAAGAGCCTACCGAGCCTGCCCCTGAAAATACAAGCATTTCCGAACCTACCGAAGCATTTCCAGAAGCCCCAGAAAGCTCACCGAGCCATTTTGAGGTGAAAAGTAACAATATACCACCCTCTGATTCTAGCCTTACAGAGCAAGAAAACGAACAAAAAACCGAAGAGAAATCAGGGGAAACTGAACCCAAAATTGAGCCAATTTCTAATCAAAATCCAGTTCCAGCCGAACAGCAAACGGCTCAAATGGTGGGAAATGAGCCGTTAGGCGAAAAAGAAGAAAAACCAAAACTTTCATATCTAAAATCTCAAAAACTAACTGAACTTCTAGAAAAAGCTAAAAACGCAATTCAATTCAGAAAAAGAAAGAAACTGGATAAAATAATGAGTTTGTTTTTGGAAAAATCTAAAATCACAAACGATGAAGTCGAGAAACTTCTTCATGTCTCTGATGCGACAGCAACAAGATATCTTTCGCAACTGGAAAAGGAAAATAAAATCCAGCAAAGCGGAAAAACTGGAAAAGGAGTTTCGTATTCTAGAATTTAATTTCAAGGGAGTGACTTTCGTGCACGCACGGGTGGGGTGAGTTTGCGTACTCGCAAACTCGGGGCAAGCACGATGGCATTTGCGCCTTCGGGAATTCCGCTAGGGTGTCTGGGCTAAAGACGAGCGCCTGAGTGATATGCAATACAGAGTTTAGCAGCGAAAGCGACACCACAAACAAATGACATGAAAAACCTGAGAGGGGTTTGCGCGGCCGGGTGGGGTGAGCCCTGTCCCGCTCTGCGGGATGCGACCGCAGGGAGCA
>CAYIEM010000036.1:0-5873 GCA_964362545.1 uncultured Candidatus Saccharibacteria bacterium | reverse complement strand
AGTCAATACACCACATGTGCATAACTTTATCAAGTTGATGAATTGCGTTAAAAACTTGAATCCAGCAACCGGTCATTCAGTAATGATTTTTCGTTTTGCTTTTTTCTATCACATTCAATTCTTTTAATAAATTCGACATTCGTATTCTTCCTCTTGGTTCGTCTCTGAAAAAGTTTGGATGCTGGTCTGCTTCTAACTCTGCGATTTCGTTTTTAATTTCTTCTTTTGTGTGGGATACTTTTCCCATAAATATTATTGATCTAATTCTTGGATGTTTCTGGACTAACGTCAGTAATAAAAACCGTACCGTCTTTGAAGATTGGTTTTACTACTGGAATATAATCTGCCATTTCGACCTCAACCCTATCAGGGTAATCGACACTTTTCGATATGCCCACTAATTCCTTAATGAATTTTTTTAATTTCATGGATGATTATTAAATTAGTTGATATTTTTCTCTGTACTATGCAAGGAGTAATAGATTTCAAATAAGCCAGAGCTGAAATTCAGGATAAGCTTCTCGATCATAAAAATCCAAATATTTATCATCTTCCCATACAAGCTCGGTAAAATTATCAAAATCTTCATTGTATCCTTTACACATTACAAATATACGGTGGAAAGGACTGAATCTTAAAACCAGCTTTGCAAGAAGTGGCGAAAGTGACATTTCCATATTAAGTAAGACGATAATAGCCGCGCGACAAGAAATCGAGATAACCTTTATCGCGCAAAATTTGTAATTGCTGACGAATTTTATCTTTGATGTGTTTGTTGTCTGGGTGAAGCTTATCAAGCTCATTTTCAAAAGCGTAGATATCGTCAAGTAGAAATTCTTTCTTGCCAAGCTTATCAATACAGCGCATAACATCGATTAACCATCCTTTCGCTGAAGTTTCTTTTTCCTCTCGCAAAAAGAGTGTCTTTTTCCATTCCGCAAGCACTCTTTCTTTAGGTTCGATTTGTTGATTTTTGATGAAAAAGATTTTGCCTGTTTCTGGAATGCTCTGGAGTACGATATTGCATCCAATCCAACCAGCTCTTCGAGCGGTTGCCGCAAGTGGTTTGCGCTTTTCAATAATTTCAGGAACGAAAAAGTGTTTTGGTATTACAAGAAAATTCAGTACAACAAGATTTGTCAGGTTGTAATTAAGAAGAAAAAGGTTCGGGTTATTGCTACTTTGCAACCGCTCAATCATTGTTCTGTATGCACCATCAAGAACTTTTATGCCAAGACCGTCCTGTTTGCTTTTTAATTCATAGTCCTCCTTACAATTTGAGCAATAAAAATCAGCAACTGGCTGATTATTTGGGTACTTGTCTATATCTAAACGTCCACAATTTGGGCAAAAGACCGATTCATCAACCCACCGTTCAGTTAATACGCGCGCTCTTTGCGAGGCGTTTTTGTAATTTGTTACAAGTTGTTTATCTAATATTAATTTCATGACACGCTTCCGATTCTTTTTTGCGCCATTTTTATATATTTATTATCTGTTTCTATACCTATCCAGTTTCTGCCGAGTCGCTTTGCAACTGCGGCCGTAGTTCCACTTCCTAGAAACGGATCAAGAACGATATCGCCCTTATTGCTACTCGCGAGGATTACTCTCTCCAGTAAATTCTCAGGTTTTTGTGTTGGGTGGGCGGCACGTCCGGTTTTATTTCTTACCCTTTCTTTGCCTTGAACAACTGGCATAATCCATAAATCACGCATTTGTTTTTCTGAGCCATCTTTAGCTTTGTCTGGATTCATCTTTTTGATAGCAGAGTAATTAAATGTCCATTTTTTACCCTTAGAGAAAAATAAGACATACTCGCATGAGTGAGTAAAGGTGCGTCGGGTCATACTCGGCATAGCGTTATTTTTATGCCAAGTGATGATATTTCTAGGAATAAATCCGAGGACCTTAAGAACCGTGATAAGCTCCCCAATGTTATGATATGTGCAGGAAATATAAATACTGCCATTGGACTTTAGGACGCGATGAGATTCTTTAAGCCATTCCTGGGTAAATTTCAAGTAGTCTGATTCGGTCATAGTATCCCACTTCTCATTAACCTTAAACCAATCACCGCCCATGCCCTTGTTTTTCCACTCCATACTTTTACCGGAGAGGTTATAAGGAGGATCAGCAAATATTAAGTCGATGCTCTCGTTGGGCACTTCTTTCTTCAAAATCTCACAGCAATCTCCTTTGTGAATTTGGTTCGTTTTCATAATTTTTGAGTCCAATCATGCATGATAGTAGGAATCTTCTTGCCCCACTCAATCGCGTCTTTCGAAGTGGCTATATCAGCTCTTATTGATTCAAATAATCTTTTCATGTCCTGCGTAGAAAAACGCTTTTCTTTGAATATTGAGAGTAATTGTTTTATCTGATCTATAGAGAAAGGAATAATGGTCAAATCCATTATCTTATCATTCACAGCATATTTTCTGTTGTTGAAGAATGTCAGGAATGTATTGATGTCTATCTGCGGAGCTACGAACAGACCGAAAACGTCCTTACCTTTATTTTCCGACTGAATTTTTGCGACATGTCTAGGGACCGGTTCCGCTTCGGCACTCCATTGGTTTGCTCGTACGATTAAAGTCACTTCTGTAACCAGAATAAAATTCTCATATTCAAAAACCATATCTGCTCTATTTCCCGGAGCATGATTTACCGGTTGTAATTCATCATCGAGTTTAAAGTTCCTAGCTTCGTAGGGCTTGTTTGCCAGCGTGTCTATTGCTAAAAACACACGCCAAGTATTCCATTCAAGATAAGCAGGGTAATAGGCCTCACCGCCCAAGATTTGCTTAGTGAGAATTAAATCGTAAAAATTAATAATATCGTCAACCTGTCTTTCTTCTCGTTGCGAATAATAAAACTCAATTTCTCTTAGACGCAGTAAGTTTGTTTCGATACTTCTTGTTTGCTGTTTCAGTTGGACAACATCTTTTGCCGGGATTATTTTTTCCCCAACTAATTCTAGTGACTCTCTTGCCCCGACCTTATCAAATAAGATTTTTTCTTTAGCTCTGATGATAGCCAAATGATCTTTGAGATAGTCGGCTTTATCACTTGGCAAAGCTGGTAAGGAATCGCTCCAGAGATAATCTAAGTATTTATCATCTCCAACTAGGCCCCATTTTTGAGCGAGCAATGATTTAATCAAATCCTCTTTTTCTGTAATTGTGATTAGTTTGTCTCTACTTATGGAGAACAATCCGCTTTTTCTTAAATATCTAGCCGTAAGGTCTGCGTAATCTCTTAAGGTGGCTATTTTGAGAGGGAGATAGTAGGCCAAAAAAACCTTTCGAGCCTTTACAGCACTCTTACTGGCTTTAATAGCACTGGCTATTGCAAGTTGGGCCCTCTTTGCCTTTATAGTGTTTGATCCCTTGCCACCTTTAGTAATATCAGCAAGTAGTTGTTGGCCTTGTGTAGACGAAATAAAAGCTAAGTCTTTTTTATAGCCGCCGATCAACTTTTTAATTAAAACGATGCGTTCCTTGATCTCATCGGCAAAAATCTCTTCGAGCCAAGCCAGTTGTGTTTTTACATAAAACTCCTTCTTTTTGACCCGACCTTCAATTTTACTTTTTTGTATGCGGTACCATCTGATTTCTTTAATGATCTTTCCGATATCCTCCATTTGGACAGTAGTGTTTAAGAAAATACTGATTTCCTCTTTCGATAATCCCTGCATTTCATAAGTCACCCTTAGACTTACGAGAAATGGCAATACAGAGACATTTTCAAAAGAAACTCCATTTTGCTTTGGTAGAGCTGAGGGCTTTTGATATTTGAGTAATTGTCGCAAGAAAACTTCATCCTCAATGTCTGGGTTATCCAATAAAGCATCGCCGGCTTTTGTTATCAGAACAGGCTTTTCTGATGACTCGTAGGCAAAGCAGAAACCAAGTTGATTCAAAATAGATACCCATTTTCTGGCATGTTCTTGCTTTCGAGCACTCGTCATTCTCCCGTAGTCGTCATCTTCCATTTCGTAGACACCATTATCTCTTAGCAAATCAAAAAACTTTTCTTGCTGAGCAGTATTCCATTCCTTTCCATCAAAATGCTCTTTGAGAACTTGTAGACCCTCTCGCAACCTGTCTGGATTGCGAACCGTTGTTGATCCAATTGTCCATTGAAAATATTTCATATAGTTACTTGGTTACTTTGCAATAAAACACTCTTTCGGTATGCCCATGGGTATCGCTTTTCCCAGTGGTGAATCCTTTATATTCTCGCTCGAATACCTCGACTTCACCTTTGGCTTTCAATATTTCCACAATCCGGTTATCGGGAATCTTAGCATTTGATCGTTCATTTTTCTTTTCTCCCGTGTTGTTGTAAGAAATAAGGATGTGATTGGTTTGAGCATTCTGTATCAGGTCCTCAAAAGCTTCAGCGGCTCCTTTTAAGCAATATCTGCTTTTAAGATGACCTCGTTCGGCCATCTTCTTACCAACGCCCTCCACTTTTGGCTTTTTCCAAGTAATTATATTTTCGAGCAGGTGATATGAGTCACCATATTGTCTTGAATTGTAGGGAGGGTCTATATAAAGCACGTCACACTTTATTTCTCTAACCAGCTGATTCGCGTCCTTTTGGTGAATTTCATTGTTAACATTATTTTTTATATCTATGTCTGGTACTAAAAGCTTGAGACCCTGAATCGTGTCGAGCTTCTTCCTATAGGTTTCGTAATGGCCAACCGTATTAGCCACCTTATCTATGGCGTAAATGAGAGAAGTCAGGAGAATATTTTTTTCCTCTTTATTTATTTCTCCTTTTTCATCAAGTTTTTCTATCTCCTCTCGAATAGCCCCAATTTTTAAAGCATTGTCTTTGGTAAAATACGATCCACCAAATTTTTCGGAAACATAGTTTTCCTTTTTGGGTTGTAAATTATTTAGGAAATTAATGGTATTAGTTACCTTCTCTTCGTTGTAATTCTTAGTAGTAAGCCAACATTGGAGCGAAGTGTAACTGCTATCTAATATGTCGTTTGAAATTACTTTAGTATCTGGCCTATTAAAATATTGACCGACTACGCCGGTGCCAGCAAAAATATCGCAAAAAGTGTAATAGCCGCGACACTTATCAGCCACTATGTCGCCGATAAAGCCAAGTAGCTTAGTTTTATTTCCTAAAAATCGCCTGTTATGTATTTGGAGCAATTGTTCTGCCTTTTGGTTTTGAGGAAACATGAACAGTGGAAGTTGGGCTGGTTTTGGTAGTGGATCAAAACGACTTCGCAATACGCCAGTAACCCGGCCGCGTATCTCCAAGTTCTTTGTAAAGATAGGTTTATAGTTTTTATTGGCTGGCTGTAATCTAAATCCATTTTTTTCTTTGTAGATTCTTTTGAGCGTAGCTTCATTGTCATTTATGATTGCCACCCCGATCTGACCGTCATCGACTCCTGACTGCTCACGCACGATTACAGTGTCGCTATCAAAAATGCCAGCATCTTGCATGCTGTCTCCCTGAACTTTTAAGCCATAGTGTCTGCCTTGGCCAAGTGTGAGCTCCTTGGGTATAGATACTGTTTCTGGTATCTCAATGGCCTCTATTGGCTCACCGGCGGCTATCATTCCCAATAAGGGAATCTCTATAAAATTCTGGTTTTCTTCCGTGATCCCGTTAATTTCAATTGCTCGAGCTAAATTATCAAATCTTTTAATGTAACCCTTATCGATGAGGGCATTGATGTGTTGGTGAATTGTAGAAACTGCCGATAGTCTAAGTCGTTTCTTTATCTCCTCAAGAGTGGGAGAGTAGCCTTTGTCATCAATAAAGACTTTAACAAAATCAAAAACCTCTTTTTGTCTTTTTGTAATGGGTAAAGGCATAAAATTAGTTGATGGACC
>CAYIEM010000035.1:0-6329 GCA_964362545.1 uncultured Candidatus Saccharibacteria bacterium | reverse complement strand
AATATCCGTCACTTCTCCGGCAACATCCACTAAAAGAAAATTCTCTTGATGCACAAACATGTCTCTAGCCACGGTGAAAGAAGCCATTGCGAAAGAAGAAAATTTTATATCCTCAGCATGGAAATGTCTCCAAATGGTCCTCTCAATCGTTTTCAGAATTTTATCCCCGCTCATTGAGATAAAAACGACCATTTCTACCTTTTTCGTTTTTTTCTCAAATGGTTCGGAAGTCATGTAGCCATTCAACATCGTTTTCATGTTCTTAAACTCAATTATCCGAACCTTATTATCTTCACCTCCGAATTTAGCTGTGTTTTCTTCTTCGAATATACTTATCTCTTTTTTTATTAAATCATCGGCCACCTTTGCTGTAAATAAAAACGGGGTATTTTTTTCAAGCTTTATGATTCTGGTCTGAGAAGCATACCAAGGGGACGATAGAACGCAGAAAATCTTTGATGGTTTACCAAGGCCCGACAAGCATGTCTTGCTTGCTATAGTTTCCAACGATTTAAGAGTAAAAAACAAAAATTTGTCGCTATCTACCTTGTCTTCAAATATAATGGGCTCGCGAATGGAAAAAATTATTTTCGGGAGCCCTCCTTTTTTTATTTCAAAAAGCGCGCTCTCTACAGAAGAGGAACCGACATTAAATACCAATGCTAATTCCGGCTTAGTTTTTTCTTTAGAAAAAATACCCATGAGTATATTATAACACAAGAAAAGCTATATTTAAGAAAATTTATTCTAGTACAGCTTTTATGCGTCTGACGCCTGCCGAAACCGCTTCTTCCTTCTGGATTTTAAATGGACCCCCATCCCTCGCTTCGGGATCTCGAACCCCAGCTAGTTCGCTGGTGTTCTCGACATGGGGACCACCGCAGAATTCTTTAGAAATTGGAATTCTATTTTTGTCCTCTATAAAATAAACGGAAACCATATCCGGATATTTAGCACCGAATTCCATTTCTGCACCTATCTTTTCGGCCTCTGCTAGAGGCATCTCTCTCCGAACGACAGAAAGCTCGGAGGCAATTTTGTCGTTTACGAAATTCTCAACCTTCCTTTTTTCTTCTTCGGTTAGTTTATGGTCGCAGGCAAAATCCATACGCAAACGCTCTTCTGTAATGTTGCTGCCCCGTTGTTTTACGTTTTTTCCTACTACATTCTGCAATCCCGCTAAAAGTAAATGGTGAGCAGTATGAAGCTTGATCGTCCTTTCATTATGATTCGCCAGCCCGCCTTTAAACATCCCAACGGAAGATGTCTGCGAAAGTTTTTGGTGTTCAGCTATCTTTTTTTTGAAATCTTCAAGATCAACTGTCTTCCCTTTTTCCTTAGTAAGTTCTAACGTAAGCTCAATGGGAAAACCAAAAGTAGTAAACAAAATAAACGGATCGGTATCTCTTTCAAATTCTTTTAACCCATGTTCGAGAGTTTCTCGAAATTTCTTTTCTTCTTTTTCAATTTCGATTTCAATAATTCCTTTTTTTTCGCAAATATCTGTATATACATCTTTGTAAGAACCCAGGACTGAATCAGTAAGTAGGGCTAGCTTATTCTTTTGAACCCCCAACTTATCCGAAAACAAAACCGCTCGACGAATCAATCTTCTTACAAAATATCCCCTATCTGTATTTGATGGATTCACTCCTTCGGCAATCAAAAATACTGCCGCCTTCATATGATCGGCAACAATGCGAAATGCCCTTGTTTCGTCTTTACTTGTTCCATATATCTTCCCCGAGATCTTTTCAAGATAATCAATGATCAACTTGTGATTCATCGCTATAATGTCGGCACAATTATTAACCGCCATAGCAATACGTTCCAGTCCGCCTCCGAAGTCTACGTTTCTTTGAGGTAACTTAGAAAATGTGCCATCGTTATTTTTTTTGTACTCCATGAACACATTGTTTCCAATTTCCAAGAACCTACCGCAATCGCAGTTTGGATGACAATATTTTCCATATTTTGTGTCGTGTTCTACTTCAGTAAATTCATAAAACATCTCAGAGTCTGGACCTCCCGGTTCTCCTTCTGGCATATCGTCTGGCACACCCGCGCGACTCCACCAATTCTTCCCTGCGTCGTAATAAAAAATACGCCCTTCTTGCATACCAACTTCGTATCCAGTATCCCCACTCCCAATTCTAACCTCCTTTGCATTAATTCCTTTCTTGAGAAACAACCGTTTCCAAATATCCGCAGAATCAGGATCCTCAGGAATATTATTTTTCTCGTCTCCTATAAAGGTGGTAACGTAAAGTCTGTTCGGATCGACCCCAATCTCGTCTACTAAAAATTCAAAAATCCACTCTATTTGTTCATTTTTAAAAAAATCCCCAAGCGACCAATTGCCAAGCATTTCGAAAAAAGTAGTGTGGCGATTGTCCCCCACATCATCTATGTCTACAGCACGAAATGATCTTTGCGAATCCACTATACGCTTGCCTAGTGGGTGAGGCTGTCCCAATAAATAAGGAAGCATGGGTTGCATTCCTGATCCGGTAAAAAGAGTAGTGGGGTCATTTAAAGGAATCAGAGAAGCAGAAGGTATTATCTTGTGTCCCCTATTTTCAAAAAATTTTAAGAACCTTGACCTAATTTCGTTTGATTCCATATTACTCAATTTTCCAACTCTTCTTCGTCTAGGTTTTTAAAATTATCACCAGAATTTTCTCTAATCTTTCTTATCGGCTTCTCTATAATGCTCATGGCAATGAAAATGGAAAGTACTAGACCAGTTGCAATGACAGCAAGACTGAAAAGCCCGAATCCAGCAGCCATGCCAATGCCCGCAGTAACCCAAAGTCCGCTAGCAGTAGTAAGGCCTCGGAGATGAGAACCACGAAGCATTATGGAGCCCGCTCCTAAAAAACCAATGCCCACTATTATCTGTGCAGAAATTATTCCTGGATTAAAACCTGGAACTCCCATATATTTTTCCGTCATCGCTTCAGAAAATACGACGAACAAAGCTGCTCCCAACGATACAAGAGCGTGTGTTTTCATGCCTGCCTCTTTATGCACAAAGAGACGTTCAGCCCCTATAATCGTGCCTAAAACCATAGCCATCATTAATCTTAAAATGACTTCACTGTTTTGTGTAAAAAATTGTTCCATAAGAAAATTATACAACAACCCCGCCACCTAAACAAATATCCTTATCATATAAAACACAGGACTGCCCGGAGGCCACCAAAACTGGTTTTAGTAAATTTACCTCTGCTTTTGCTTTTCCCTTAATTTTAATTTTACACGATAAGAGTTCTCCATGGTAACGGATTTGGGCAGTATATATTCTATTTGCTTCTGGTAAATCTACAATCCAGTTAGTTTTTTCTATTCTATAATTCGTGCGAATTAGAGCATCGGAACCGGGAATTTTTATATTTTGAGAAACTGTGAGCGTATTTTTTTTCACGTCTTTGTCGACAACATAGTATGCTCCGTCGTTGGAACTCTTTTTAGTAATATTAAAACCATGACGTTCTCCCAGCGTATAGAAAACAACCCCTTGGTGGTATCCTATTTCTTCTCCTTTTTCATTTACCACTCTTCCTTTTTTTTGTTTTATGTAATGCTTTAAAAATTCTTTCAAGTCTACTGCGCCCAGGAAACATATTCCTTGACTATCTTTTTTCTCTGCGACAGGTAAGCCAAACTTTCTCGCTAGTTTACGAACTTCAATCTTTTTAAGATGACCTACAGGAAACAAAATTTTATTTAATTGTTCTTGCCTCAAAGTCCACAAAAAATAACTTTGGTCTTTGGCAAAATCTGTGCCGATTTTTAATTCCAAAGTCATGTCAAAGGCTGGCTTTGACAAGCTTGTCAAAGCCAGCCTTTGACATTTCGATATTCTTGCATAATGTCCTGTCGCCACATAATCCGCCCCCATGGAAATCGCTTTTTTAAGGAATGCGCCGAACTTCACATACTTGTTGCACATCACGTCTGGGTTTGGCGTTCTACCTGCCTTGTATTCAGCGATCATGTAATCAGCTACTTCTCTTTTATATTCTTTCTCAAAATCAAACGTTAGGAAGGGAATATCGAGATGCGCAGCATTGCGCATAGCGTCGCGGCGCTCGTCTTCTTCATTACATTTCAGAAATTCCGGATGCCAAGTGCGTATAAAAACCCCAACGACCTCATAGCCTTGGTTTTTAAGCAACGCTGCCGAAACAGCACTATCTACCCCACCAGATAACCCCACAAAAACTGTTTTCTTACCCATGAGTAAACCTTACATTTCCATCAGCTTTTTGTAAAGAAGATAGGTAGCATAGGCATCTGAGAGAGCGCTGTGGGCACGTTCGTTTTCTATGCCAAAATGTTTGCATAATTCACGCAAAGAAAAATGTGTAATGTCTTTTTTTTTATGAAGCTTCGCCCAAGCGATAGAAATGGTATCAAGTTTATGGTAATGCATGGGGTTTTTTATGTTGTTTTTGTTAAAGTTGTATTCTAAGAAACCAATGTCAAAAGATACGTTTTGTCCCACCATAATACAATCTTCCACCTTCAAAGAAAGAGTCTGCATGGCATCTGAGGGCGACAAGGCATTTTCCCAGTCTTCTCTTTTGTAATGATTAACCTTTAGTGCTACAGGGTCGGCGTTTCCTATATTTTCTGGTTTTATTTTTAATTCAAATTTTTCAACAATTTCAAGCGTCGGTGTCGTTATTACGACACCTATCTCAATAATCTCGTGCTTGGTCACATCGAGTCCTGTGGTTTCTATGTCTATAAAAGCTAAGTTGTGGTTACGCATCTTTTATTTTAAATACTTTTGTTTGTTTAATTTATGATCTTCAAAATTTGAAGCATAGTGAATATTCCCTTCTTTGTCATGCAGATAATAAAGGTAAGGCGACTTTTGGGGATTTATGGCTGCCATTATGGAAGCCATCCCTGGGTTAGAGATCGGATTTTCGGGTAACCCTATATTCTCGTAAGTATCCCTTTCAGCATCTACTTGAAGGGGCATGCCGATAGCAATTCTCTTCCATAAAATGCCGGATATGATTGCTCTGTCAATATCACCCCTCGATTCTTCCTCGATCAAAGAGGCCATAGTGATTATTTCTTTTTCCGCCTTATTTAGAGAAATTATCTCGGGTCGGATAGGTGTCATTTTTTTCTCAAAATTATCACTCATGGAACGAAGAACATCCTCTTCATCGCCCCCAGTCAGAAAAAAATAAGTATCTGGAAAAAGATAGCCCTCGTAGGTTTTCGCTTCTAATAAAAATTTATCGGCATTAAAATTTGTCAGATTCAAAACAAAAACTTCTGAAATTTCGTTTATATTGAATCCCTCTGGTATGGTAACTTTTATCCTTGCCAAATGTCGCTCCCCATTTACTAAACGCCTGGCAACTTCAAAAACAGGAAGTTTGTTTTCAAAAAAATAATCCCCGAATGCCACATTTTTTTCTCCGCCCAAGATTATCGCAAACGTTTCAAACATAACCCTCGAACGGATTACATTACGCATTTCCAAATCCTTGGAAATAGATCGCAGACTTGCTCCCTCCTTTACATTTATTAAACTTTTGGTCGGAAAATTTTTTGGCGCTCCGAAAGACAAAGAATACACAAACACCAAAAAAAATATAAGGGAAACAATGTAAAAGAAAGTTTTGTGAGTCATAATTTATGTCGGCAGATTGGTGGGTGGAGATGCTTCTTTTGACTCTATACGCTCGAGAGTAGGAACTTTCAATATCTGGCCGGGGAAGTGCCACAGAGTCGCGAGCTCCTCGGTATTTAGGACACTTATGTGATGATGAAAATAATTAGGAAATACATACGGTGAAATAGGCCAAGGCAATTTTATCTTGTGCCGCATCGGAGGATGAAAAAATTCTCTTTCTCGGTATTCTTCAAGCATCCTGTGTTTTAAACGCATTATTGCAGATTTCGAAGCTAGAAACATTCCAGTAAAAAATCCGGTAGCAAAAGCGTCTCCTTGAGTCGGATTGATACGCCAAAGCTCGTTGACATAAGGCGAGGCATACTGACGCCAAATAAGACGAAGCTCTCTTCTCCTATTCTCACTAAATACTTCTCTCTTGGCTACATAACACACCCTGATTCCCGTATCAAAACCGACTTTTGACATTTTAGCTCCCGTCTTTTTTAAAGACTCCTCCATGAAAGCGGGGACACGAATTTCTTTCGAAATTACTCCCGGAAGACTGCTAGCTGCAGTACGTACGTTGGTCCATTCTGCCAAATTTTTTCTCAAAATTCTTTCTCCTTCTTCCACCCAATTTTTCGAGTGAGCATACTCCTTCTTGGAGGGGGTGATCACAATT
>CAYIEM010000034.1:0-6716 GCA_964362545.1 uncultured Candidatus Saccharibacteria bacterium | reverse complement strand
TTCAGGACGATAGGTATTAAGTTTTTATTTGGCCCTATCGTCTAATAGTTAGGACATCAGCTTTTCAAGCTGGTAATCTGAGTGCGATTCTCAGTAGGGTCACAAACGGCGCAAAGCCGAATAAACTGCTTTATTTGCGAGCCGTTTGTGAAGGCACAGGCATGATTTTTCAGCAGGAAAATCATGTGAGGTTAAAACATTAATCCGTGGCTACGTAAAAATTACACACAAAGACTGTCTCGTTTCTAGTTGGCATTACTGTTTATTAGCTGTTGTATAACTTTTTCAAGAACACCCAACTTCTTATCAGAATCCAAAAGATTAAACCCCTGTATTTTCTCTCGAATGATTTTTTCTAAAATACTTAATTTTTCTTCCGAATTTAATTCCACATCGTTTGTTCTTTCTATATATAAAGATTGAATTTGTATCGCCAGTAAAGACTGTCTTTTTGCGCGAATCATTACGAATCAAAAAATTCTTATTTGATTGAATATCAAGCCAAAATCCATGTTACAATGCTTCCATGAAAAAGTTTCTTCAAATGAAATTGTGGAGCAATTTATTTTTTCTCATACCTCTGGTAGTCGCTCTTTATAATCATTTATATTGGTATGCATTAATTTTGGGAACGGTTTTTATAATTTCTCTTGTTTTTCATTTTATAAAAGAAAATCGAATTTTGTATTATTTAGACGCAAGTCTCTCCGCAGTACTGATGGTTGCCAATTTTGCATTGCTCTTCATGGGTCAATGGTCGCTTCCCTTCAGTCTCCTGGCGGTAATAATGGCCTTACTTGCCTTATTTTTCTATTTTCGTAAAGGAGATAATTATGACTTCAATCATAGTCTGTGGCACATATTTTCTGCAGGAGTTTGTTTATTCTGTTTGTTGACTATATAATTAAAATTACAAACTCGCGTTACATACCGAATTACGTAATTAATTACGTAATGAGATTTTATTTTAGACTCTCTTTTCTGGTCAATATTTGAAAGAGGAGATCCGACCTCCCCTATTTTTGGCTTGTTTTTGGTCGCTATTTGGTGTATAATAGAGAGATGGTATTAGTTAGCGAGGTTTAGTCGGGCTAGCTGTTAATACCTTTATTTTAAAAGACTAAATTATATATATTTATGAATGATACACCTACTGGCGTTTGCCCTACATGTGGAAACACTCCATGCACTTGTCCAACAACTCCTGCTACTCCTACTGAATAAGAGGAACTAGTATTAAAAAAAACAGCCCCGCGAGGGGCTGTTTTTAATTTACTTTTGGAATCAAACCGACAAAATCAAATTTGTCTTTTTCAAAAGAAAACTTAGAAAGAGCGCCGGTGGCTACGGAAAACTCTTTGTGCTTCTCGAGTCCAACTTTGGCCAGCACCGGCATAATTGCTCGCAGACACCCTCGATGGGTAACTATTAACACATTTTCCCCTCCGACACTTTCCTCCGCTATTTCTTCCAAGGCGACAAAAAGGCGTTTCTCCATTTGTTGCCACGATTCCCCGCCTTCAGGTACAAAAGTGTAACGTTCTTCAATTAGCAGTTGGTCGAGACCCATAGATACTTCTTCCCATTTTAAATTACTCCACACTCCCCAATCGCGTTCATCGAGTCCAGTTTTAATTTTTAATGGCAAACCTAGAGCCGAAGCTATGATCTCTGCTGTCTCTTTAGATCTGCCTTTCGGAGCGGTGTATATGTGAGTCACTTGTATTCCGTTCTTCTTTAAATAAGAAACAATATCTTCCACTTCCTTTTTGCCACGCAGAGTAAGAGGAGTATTATGCATGACAGGACAAACATCACCCAAGGTATTTGCTTCGCTTTCTCCGTGGCGAATAAACCAAAAAGAGAGATTGTGTTTATCCATGTTATCTTTTACTTTCTTCTTCAAATCCTCAATCATGCGTTCATTATATAAAAGATAAAAATTAAATCAAGGTGAGTATTTCTCGTCGAAATCAGTTCCGTTCCAGCTCAAACACAATCGGGTAGTGGTCCATCAAGTCACCCCTTATTCTGGGCGATTCGATTTTCGTGACATTAAGATTTTTGGAGCCAAAAACTTTATCTAAGCCGACTCCAAAATACGAAGTTGAAATCGTCATACGATACGATTGCAAAATTGTCTTTTTGAGAAACCAAAAATTCCCTCTTGCTAGCTATTAAAATAGAATGTTTGTGATACCAAGTATCTATGAGTTTTTTATGAGGATAATTTTTTAAAACTTTAATACTTTCGACGTCTTCGGAAAAATAAAATTCCTGAAGAAAAATAATGTCGGGGTTTATTTTAACAACATTTTTTGAAACAAAATCACCGTTTAGGACAGGCTGAAAGTATTGGTGAGTTATTTTTTGACCTTTATATTTGATTCCCCAATTTTTGATATATTTAATAGGGTCAAAAGAACCAATGTTCCAAGTAAGCGCGCGAATCATTTTGGGATTCTAGCATTTTTTTGTTAGCTTTCAAAATAGCCCCGGATTTTATACAATACATCTTGCCTATGAGTAAAGCGGAAAAATTAACAAAAGTGCATAAAAAATGGATTGAAAAATGCGAATGCAAGCTGAGAAAAACAGCTACCCAGGCCGTCCCCGGCGACGGTAGCCCTGACGCCGAAATCGTTTTCATCGGTGAAGCGCCAGGACACAAAGAAGATGAAGGGGGTAAACCTTTCGTCGGAGCAGCGGGCAAGTTTTTAGCGGAGATGCTTTCTCTCATCAATCTGAAACGAGAAGACATATACATCACCAATATAGTGAAATACCGCCCACCGGACAATCGCGACCCGTTGCCAGAAGAAAAAAGCGCCTGCCGGGAATGGCTTCTAGAAGAAATAAAGACCATCTCCCCGAAAGTGATAATCTTCCTCGGTCGGCACGCCATGAATAATTTTTTCCCCGAACTCCAGATATCCAAAGCGCACGGGAAACTATTGATAAAATCTTTTGCCGGCCTGGCGACTAAATACTTCTTCCCTCTTTATCATCCAGCCGCCGCCCTGTATGACGGCTCCATGCGCGAAGTTTTAATAGAAGATTTTAAGAAAATTCCAAAGGTTCTGAAAGAAATTGCGAAACGTAAAATTTAATGCTACTGTATATTCCTTATGAATAGCAAAGACAAAATAAAAGTAGTAATTCTGGCTGCCGGCAAAGGAACCAGGATGAAACAGGATTTCCCGAAAGTTTTGGCTCCGCTTAAAGGCAGGCCAATGATTAAATACCTGCTAGAATCGATAGAGCAATCTGAGGTTGATGGAAAACCTTGCATCGTGGTGGGCTACGGTCGGGAATTGGTCAAAAAGGAGCTTGGAGACAAGTATGATTATGTCACCCAAGAAGAACAGCTTGGCACCGGACACGCCGTCATGTGCGCGGAAGAATATATTAAAGACGTAGAGAATGTCCTAGTGCTTTATGGAGACAACCCATACATGACTCCCGAAACTATCAAAAAATTAGTAGAGAAGCATTTGGAATCAAAAAATAAAATAACTATGACGACAGTCAAGCTCCCTGATTTTGAAGGCTGGCGCGCTTTCTTCTACACAAATTTTTCCAGAATTATCAGAGACGAGAGTGGCAAAATTTTGAAATCGGTGGAATTTAGAGATGCCAGTGATAAAGAAAAAGAAGTGCTAGAAGTAAACCCTTGTTATTTTTGTTTCGACACCAAGTGGCTCCTGAAGGAAATAAAAACTTTGAAAAATAACAATTCCCAAAAAGAATACTATTTGACCGATTTGGTGAAATTAGCCATGCAGGAAAAAGAAAATATAGAGTCTATCACCATAGACCCAAGCGAGGCTTTAGCGGTGAATTCGAGAGAAGAGCTTGAGTTATTGGAAAAATTTGAAGTATAACCCCGTAGTAGAACTTTAGAAAAGTCTCACTACAGGGTATAATAAAAGTCTGCGCGGTTAGCTCAGTGGTAGAGCGACTCTTTGACGTAGAGTAGGCCGGGGGTTCAATCCCCTCACCGCGCACATGAGAATCTTAAGCATCGAAACGTCTTGCGACGACACGGCGATAACTATCTTGGAAGCGAAAGGTGGCGTCAAAAGCGCCACCTTTAAGATTCTGGCCAATGTTTCTAACTCGCAAATAAAAATCCATGCGCCTTATGGCGGAGTGTATCCGATGCTCGCCAAGAGAGAACATATTAAAAATCTGCCAATTCTCCTGGAAGAAATTTTAAAGAAAGTAAAACTAAAAATCCCTCAAGGTCGAACCTTTTTAAATTTCCAAGATTCGACCTTTAATCCTGGAATCGATTTGGTAGCTGTCACTTCTGGCCCAGGCCTCGAACCAGCTCTTTGGAGCGGAGTGGTCTTTGCCAAAGAACTGGCTAAGAAATGGGGGGTTCCCCTGATACCAGTCAATCATATGGAGGGACACATCGTTTCAGTCTTTGCCAAAACTAAAAGAAAATTTTCTATCCCCAAGATCGACTTCCCTGTTTTGTCTTTGCTTGTTTCTGGAGGACATACTGAACTGGTATTGTCAAAAAAGTGGATGCAATACGAAATCATTGGCGAAACGTTAGATGACGCGGCTGGAGAAGCTTACGATAAGGTCGCCAGAATGATGGGCTTGGGCTACCCGGGCGGACCAAAGATTTCACGACTGGCAGAGCTTCAAAGAAAAGCCCTCTTGAAACGCACGGATATTTTTTTGCTAAAAAATTCCTCGTGCTCGCCCCGTCGGGCTCCCAAGGCGTTTCAAGAGGGCGTTTCTTTTCCGCAACCTGAATTTTTAGTAAAAAATTTTCGTGCTGACAGAAGCAACATGTCAAGCGAACCTATCAAGCTCCCCCGCCCGATGCTTTACAGCCAAAATTTCGACTTTTCATTTTCCGGTTTGAAAACCGCCGTTCTTTATTTAATTAGAAAAATAGAAACACCCAATAAAAAGCTGGATGAAGAAACAAAATCTGCCATTGCTTTGGAATTCGAAAACGCCGTAGTGGAAACCCTTATCTATAAAACAATGAAAGCTAAAGAAAAATACAAGGCGAAAACCATCATCGTGGCTGGCGGAGTGGCTTGCAATAAACATTTAAGAAGAGAGATGAAGCGAGCAGTAGGAAAAAACACTAAACTGCTTTTCCCGGAAAAAGAACTGACCACCGACAACTCTGTGATGATCGGCGTAGCTGGTTACCTGCAATTTATAAAAAACAAAAAGAAAATTCCTAAAGCTCAGAATATCAAAGCCTCGGGGAATCTTCGTTTCGCATAAGACTAATAAGAGTAGAAAAAGCCAATATCTTATGATATTATTGGTAGATGCACGATAAGTTGCTGAAACCTTACGATCCGAAAGAAACAGAAAATAGAATTTACAAGCTATGGGAAGAGAGCGGTTTTTTTAATCCAGACGTGTGTGTGGAAAAGGAAGTAACTAGTTCTGAAGCAAAGCCATTTACCCTAATAATGCCTCCAACCAACGCCAATGGCTCTCTCCATGCGGGACATGGCTTGGTTATGACCATTGAAGACATCATGGTACGCTACAAGAGAATGCGGGAATTCAAGACACTCTGGCTTCCAGGCCTCGACCACGCCGGTTTTGAAACACAAATTGTGTACGAAAAGCAACTGGAAAAAGAAGGCAGAACCAGATTCGAAATAGAACCGAAACAACTTTATAAAGAAATACTTGATTTTACCCTCACCAATTCAGCCAACATAAAATCCCAAGTAAGAAAAATGGGATCATCATGTGATTGGTCTCGAGAAAAATTTACCTTAGATGAAGACATCGTGAAAACAGTCCATCAGACATTCAAACGGATGTATGAAGATAATTTAATATATAGAGGAAACAGAATTGTATCTTGGTGTTCTAAACATCAAACTTCTTTTTCGGATTTAGAGATAAAAGACGAGGAGCGAACAGATAGTTTTTATTACCTAAAGTATGGACCTTTTGTCATCGGCACCGCCAGACCAGAAACCAAGTTTGGCGATAAATATGTGGTCATGCATCCGAAAGATGAACGCTATGCAAACTACTCTCAAGGTCAAAAAATACAACTGGAATGGATCAATGGACCGATAGAAGCTACAATAATAAAAGATGAAAGTGTGGATATGGAGTTTGGGACTGGAGTGATGACTATCACCCCTTGGCACGATAACGTAGACTTTGAAATCGCCGAAAGACATAAACTAGACAAAGAACAAATCATTGACGAGAATGGTAAATTACTACTTGTCGCGGGAGAGTTTGCCGGTCAGCACATAAAAAAGGCTAGACCTTTAATTATTGAAAAACTGCAAAAAAAAGGTTTAGTGGAAAAAATAGATGAAAATTACAAACATGTTGTTAAAACTTGTTATAAGTGCGGAACATTGATAGAACCGCAGATAAAAGATCAGTGGTTTGTAAAGATGAAACCTTTAGCAGAAAAAGCTCTGGAAAAAATTAAAAGTGGAGAAATAGTTTACATCCCCGAACATTACAAAAAAATTACTGTCCATTGGTTAGAAAATATTATGGATTGGAATATCTCCAGACAAATAGTCTGGGGTATTCCGATTCCCGCTAAACTTTGCACGGAGTGCAAACACGGCATGGTTGATTTAGAAAATAAAATTTTACAGTGCAAAAAATGTAAGGGAAAAATAGTTCAAGATAATGATACGTTTGATCCCTGGTTTTAATCCGGACAATGGCCTTTTGCCACTCTG
>CAYIEM010000033.1:0-6766 GCA_964362545.1 uncultured Candidatus Saccharibacteria bacterium | reverse complement strand
CTATCAATTCTAAATTGAAAAACGCCGATATCGTGGAAATAATCACCAAAAAAGATGCCCATCCTTCAAGCAAGTGGTTGGACTACTCGAAAACTAGTATGGCCAAAAAACATATTAAATCTTACGTGGAAAAAAACAGCCTGCTTTCGAGACTCAAATCTTTCGGGAAATCCTAATATTTAGCTAATAAAAACATACTGGAATTTTTTCTAAACACTAAAGTTGGAAATGTCGTAAAGTTTTGTTTCGTCGTCTTTTACTTCTTCTTTTGTTCGGTCATCCACCGGCGCTGTGGCAACTTTAGGAATTTCGGCGTTTTTTTCAATAGCATTTTTAGCAATATAATTTTCCAACATTCCTGCCTGTGCTGGAACGCTTCCCTCTTTTTTCTCAAAGGTGCCGTCGTTTATGGAATCCAAAATAGCGCGTAGGTCCTCAGTGGAAAAAAAATCAATTCGTATTTGCCCACCCAAATCGTGTCTGTCTATATGTACTCGAGTACCCAATTTGTCTTGAAATTCTTCTTCGAGCTCTGTGATCTCTGGATCCGGCATGTACTCTTTTTTGCGAACGCGGTCAAAGGCAATCTTTCGCGCCAGCCTTTCCGCTTCGCGTACTGTTATTTTTTTATACAAAATTTCTTTAAACAAAACCAATTGCTCCTCGAGATGGTCTACGAGCATGAGTAGTGGTCTAGTGTGTCCTTCTGTGATCTTGCCTGCCGACAGGCCAGCAAGTATTTCTTCCGGTAAAGACAGAATACGAAGGGTGTTGGAAACATACTCTCTGCTTCTTCCCATTTTTTTAGCTATTTCTGCATGAGTAAATTTAAATTCGTTTGATAATTGAAAAAAAGCGCGAGCGCGATCTACAACATTCAAGTCTTCGCGTTGAAGGTTTTCAATAATGGCAAGTTCAAGTTTCATCATCGAAGTGTCCCCTTCTCGAATGATGACAGGCACCTGGGAGACTCTGGCTAATTTGGCTGCGCGGAGTCTGCGTTCTCCGGCGATAAGCTCGTATTCGGTAGTCAATCCTCCGCCTTCTTTTTCGAGTTCCGTGCGAGAGACGATAAGCGGTTGGAGCACTCCGTATTGCTTAATGGAATCGGCCAAGTCTTGAAGCCGTGCTTCGTCAAAATCTCGCCTCGGTTGATACGGGTTTGGTTTTATCTTGTCGGTATCAATCCAGAATATTGAATTGGAATATAAGTTGGACATGCAGTCATTCTAACATATTAAAATTTTTTGTTAAAATTGATTATTGTTCAAAATTAAGTTAATATCTTGTTAGTTGCTCTTTGCCGGGGTGGCGAAATTGGTAACCGCAATTGACTCAAAATCAATCGGGGGCAACCCCTTGGGAGTTCGAGTCTCCCTCCCGGCACCAGAGTCGAAAATAATTATTAACTAATAAACACATATATGAATAATCAAAAAGGTTTTGCAAATATGGTGTTAATTGCTTTGGTTGTAGTTTTGGTAGGTATGCTTGGATATGTAACTTTGGTTAAAAAGTCACCGGAGTCCAATCCCGCACCCCAACAAAATGTAAATAGTGTTAATTCAATCCCACCAAAGCTGCAATTAATATATCCTGATGTTAAGACTTTTCTTCCTCCGAAAGCGACTTTAAACGAGGAGTTCCGGTTAGATCTTGAAGGCGACAGCGTCAACGAAGTCGCTTTTGCTTATGCTACCGCATTAAACCAAGAAAACAATGATTTCAAAATAGGGGTAAGAATTTTGAAATATACCGATTCAGTTGGTTGGAAAGTCGCTTTTGAAGATAATGATAGGGTTTCGAATGGCGGTGGCGCGAAAAGCGCAGTTGATATAGAAAAAGTTTCTGGTCTAAACAATAAGGAAGCAGTTTTGGTGGTTCTCACGGAAGCAGGAGCTGGCACAGCAACACGCTGGCACCTTTTAGCATTCGGCGAAGCCTTTGGTAACAGTGGAATTTCAAAAATAGACCCATCTTCCATCAAACAGAGTATTCTTGTTGAACGCGGATACCAAGATTGGGGGTATAACAGTGTTAAGTTAATCGGAAGCTATATAGTTGAAACGCAACCCGGATATTCCAAGAATACAGCGCGTTGCTGTCCCGATAAACCGTCTATTGAGATTAAATACAAATTTACTGATAATTTTATAGTATTTGATTCAGTTAAAGAGTTGGAATTTAAACCTCAGGGTTAAATTCTTTAGTTATCCACATTTGCATTATATCATATATGATATATAATATTTCGCATGCAAAAAGATTCACAACAAAAACAAATAGGGGCTTTTATTAAAAATCTTCGGGAACAACGCGGACTCACTCAAGACGAGTTTGCTTTGGCTCTCGCCACTTCTCAAAGCGCTGTCGCCCGCATGGAAGCCGGTGAACAGAATTTCAGCACCGAGCTTTTAACTAAAATAAGCGGAGTCTTAGAGCACCAAGTTGTCTGCATCAACGACTCCATCGATTTCCAAGTTAAGGGCGGCAAGAAGTTGAGTGGCACCATCAAGACAAATTTTTCCAAAAATGGTTCCGTCGGCCTCCTGTGCGCTTCCCTCTTAAATAAAGGCAAGACGACTCTTCACGGCATCGCGCGCATTGAAGAAGTGTATCGGGTGATAGAAATACTGGAAAGTATCGGTATGCAGGTAAAGTGG
Source organism: uncultured Candidatus Saccharibacteria bacterium (assembly GCA_964362545.1). GTDB lineage: Bacteria > Patescibacteriota > Minisyncoccia > Phycocordibacterales > UBA9973 > UBA9973. Next base: position 4,103 of record CAYIEM010000033.1, on the reverse strand, counting down.
CAAGATCAGAACACTGTTCTCCTTACTCCGCCGGAGAAATTTAATTTGGAAAACATAAACATCGCCTCGTCTGTCAAAACTCGCTCGATTGTGATGTTTTTAGGACCCCTCATCCACGCCTTTACTTCTTTTTCTCTGCCTCACGCCGAAGGGTGTAAATTGGGCAAACGCACTATCGCCGCTCATACTTACGCCTTGGAAGCGTTTGGAGTGAAAATAAGAACCACCCATGCCAATTACGAAGTAAAAGTGTCAAAATTAAAACCAGCCGATATCGTGATGTATGAATCGGGAGATACTGCTTCAGAAACAGCCCTGACGGCAGCCACTTTGATAGAAGGAGTGACCACTCTTAATTTCGCCAGCGCCAATTATATGGTGCAAGAAATATGTTTTTTCCTGGAAGCGTTAGGAGTAAAGATAGAGGGTATCGGTTCCTCGACTTTAATTATTCATGGAGTGAAAGAAATAAATCAAAACATTGAGTACTGGAACAGCGAAGACCCAATAGAATCTATGATGTTTATTTCTGCCTGCATCGCCACTGATTCCCGCCTAACCGTCACCCGCTCGCCGATTGATTTTCTTTCTCTCGAGCTTGAAAAATTAAAGAGGATGGGTTTGAAATATAAAATCTTAAGAAGATATCATTCACACAATGGCCATACCAAACTCGCCGACATCGAAATCTTTCCAAGCAAACTGAAGGCTCTAGCTGACAAAATTCATCCCAACCCTTACCCGGGAATCAATATAGACAATTTGCCATTTTTTGTTCCTATCGCCATCTGCGCCAAAGGGCAAACGATGGTTCACGACTGGGTGTATGAAAACCGCGCCATCTATTTCACTGAATTAAATCGTCTCGGAGCCGACATTACCTTAGCTGACCCGCATCGAGTCTACATCCAAGGTGGCACCCCGCTTAAAGGGGCGCAAGTCGTTTGTCCTCCGGCTCTTCGTCCATCGATGGTAATACTCATTTGTATGCTGGCGGCTTCTGGTACCTCAATTTTACGCAATGTGTATATGATTAGTCGCGGTTATGAAGAGATAGCCGAGCGATTGAATTCCATCGGAGCGGATATTAAAATTTTGAAATGATTTAGAATTGCGAAACTCGTCGCAGGTGTAGTTTTTGAAAAACATTGCACAGTCCGACGGGACGAGCATAGCAAATTTTCAGCAGAAAATTATGCGTGTTTTTCAAAAACTTATACCAAGAAAGAGTTTCGCAATTAACATCATAAATGCAAAAACCAAAGATAATCGTAATATTGGGACAAACGGCCACTGGCAAGAGTGATTTAGCCGTTAAAATAGCCAAGAAAATCAACGGAGAAATCATTTCGGCTGACTCCAGACAAGTTTATAAAAGTCTTGATATAGGCACAGGCAAGATAACCAAAAAAGAAATGAGGGGCATTCCTCATTACCTGCTCGATGTGGTGAGTCCAAAGCACAAATTCACTGTCACTGAATATCAAAAAAAAGCAATCTACGCTATAGCTGAGATTATAAAAAAAGGTAAAACTCCCATAATCTGCGGAGGCACAGGGTTTTATATTGACGCAGTAACGAAAGGAATTGTTTTCCCGAAAGTGCCACCCAACATTAAACTTCGCAAAAGACTATTAACACTTTCGACGGCCGTCTTATTTGTTAAGTTAAAAAGATTAGACAAAGCGCGCGCAAAAAATATCAAAGAAAAAAACGAACAAAACAACAAAGTCAGATTAATCAGAGCGATTGAAATAGTAAAAGCACTTGGCAAAGTCCCTAAAATTACAGAGGTTAAACCTATGTATAAATTTGTTAAAATTGGACTCTTTCTACCGCCTGATATTTTGGAGAAAAGAATAGAAAAAAGAGTCACACGAATGTTTAAAGATGGATTACTTAATGAAATAGAAAAGCTAAAGAAATCTGGAGTCTCTAATAAAAGACTGAGAGAACTTGGCTTTGAATACTTTAACCCCACGAAAGACAAAGTAATAACCGAAACCCTTAAATACGCCAAACGCCAAATGACCTGGTTTAAACGAGACAAAGAAATAAAATGGCTGGATGCGACGAAAGAAGGCGGGCTTATCAAAATTCTGAATCTGTATTATAATGCTTAAATGATTCAGCTTTCTGGACAAAATCTTGAAAAACCTACTACTGACCCCGAACAAGAATTGCAAGCATTAATTCAAACATTTCTTAGTAAAAACAAAGAAAAAATAGACAACCTGAAAAAAACAGCGGGGAGTGAGGATTATGCGACATTTTACAGCATCACAGAGGAACTTTCAGGATTAGCGAAAAAATATGAAAAATATTTTAAAGAAAACTCAAAGTCAAAAGTAGACACACGAAACGGAATTCTACCCCAAGAGATTTTACAAGAAATATTCGACCCTTCCGGGGAGAAACTGCAGGAATTAGAAAAAGATCTGAAAGGGCTGAATAGCGAAGAAACAGGTAGTTGCTATCTCCCGTCAGACAAAGAAGCTGGCGGAGATGGGTGGTTCGTAGCCGAAGAGTTCAGTAATAAGCCAAAATTTTACGTTTTTGATGTGAAAGGCCATGGGTTGAATGCCGCTTACCCGAAATTCATTGTACACAAACTCATAAGACTGTACTACCTAAACGGCCCCGGTAGAAACAATGCTGACAACCTCCTGGAGGAATTAAATAAATTTCTATTTACAGGATGCCTTGGTAGCGCATTTACCGACATTGCTGAAGCGAAAATTGAAAACGGAACACTAAAAATTAGAGCAACTGGAACAATGAAGTTAATTATTAGAGCTAATGAGACCGGGGAAATAAAAATCGGCGGAGACAGGATGCGAGAATCGAACGAAAAAGGTATTGAATATTTTAATTTAAAAAAAAGCACTTCTCTTGGAATGCTAGAAAATGTTTCCCGCCAGGAAGCAGAAAAGGTCCCGTTACCTGAAGACGCTAGTGTATTTATATGTAGCGACGGCGTTGACGGGAGAAAATATTCTGTTAGTAATGGCGGGGGAGAATCTAGAATACATGAAGATATCATAGACGTTTTAAGACAAAAGACACTTAAAGTATCTACTCTCCTAATTGGATTCAGGAATGTTGTTATGGAAATCAAAAGAAGGAAAAAGGGGCATAAAAAATCTGACGACATAACCATCTTTTCGTTCCAGATCCGTAAAGGAAGACTTCATCTATCAGAATCAGCATTCCAACATCAAAGAGGAATGCTAGTTTAAAAAATATCTATCCCCCATCCTCACATATTATGGCGGGCGATGAGAGAATCGGTCACGCATATCCGCCTACTGGCGGATTGCGCTACCCCGCCTCGCGCCGACGCGCTCCGGTCTTCTCTTCTCCATTCACCTCGCCATGATGCTATGCTCGGACAGATACCATCTATCCTTGCATATCATGGCGGGCGATGAGAGAATCGGCTATTACATAGCCGGGCGATTTTCCATCTCGCTCCGCTCGTAAGGAAAATCCTTTCGATTTCTCACACAAGCAAAGCAGTTTGCTTGTTATCTTCGCAAAAGCTTCGCTTTTGCGGGCGATGAGAGAATCGAACTCCCGACATCGGTTTTGGAGACCGAAGTTATGCCACTTAACTAATCGCCCGTTGTGGGTTTCTTTTGTTCTTCCCACCAATCCATTATTGCACGGATTCGTTATTTTAGGAAATATCCATTACAGATTGCAAACAAATTAAGGACGACTGGAGATTTGAACTCCAAGATATACCGACTATAATCGTCCATACCTCACGCCTTCAGTCTATAACTAGTATGGACCAAAAGTGGAGGCATAGAAGCGCAAAAATTAAAAAATAATGCGCTTCCGAGAACTTTTTCTTAAGTAAAAAAGTCCCCAAAATAAAGAACCTGCAGTAAATTTTACTGTAAGTTTAGTATGACACATGAAGGATTTAAACGCAAGACCAAAAATTTATTTCTTGATTTCTTTGTGTTTCGTCTGCTTCCTGCACCACTTGCAGTACTTCTTGAGCTCGATCTTTTTAGTTACAAGTTTCTTGTTCTTGCTAGACCAGTAATTTATACGCTTGCAAGCAGCACAGGCGAGTTTTATGAGTCTTTCTT
>CAYIEM010000032.1:0-7493 GCA_964362545.1 uncultured Candidatus Saccharibacteria bacterium | reverse complement strand
TTCTTCAGCTGTTCTGTCCCCTATTGCCAAATTAAAAGTTTTTTTAATATAATCCGCGATAGCTTGATCGATTTTATTTCCTGCGCACTTTACTGACTTGGAAGAAACTATCCCGCCCAAAGATATGACAGCTACGTCGGTGGTGCCTCCCCCAATATCGACAACCATATATCCTTTTGATTCGTAAATCGGAATACCAGCCCCAATAGCAGCCAGTATCGGCTCCTTGACTACATAAGCGTTTTTGGCGCCCGCTCTTATCGCTGCTTCTATTACTGCCCTTCTCTCAGTACTTGTGACACCTGCCGGCACAGAAACCATAACATCAGGCTTCCAAAGATTAAATTTGCCCAATGCTTTATTCATAAAATAGCGGAGCATTGCTTCGGTCACTCGATAATCCGCGATGACTCCGTCTTTCATCGGACAATAGGTAATGATTGATTCTGGTGTTTTCCCTATCATGTTTTTGGCTTCGAAACCGATGGCCAGAATCTTGTTATCCTGCTCCAAAACCGCTACCACCGAAGGTTCGTTTAAAACTATACCCTTGCCAGGCATAAAAACCAGGGTATTTGCCGTCCCTAAATCTATCCCCAATTTCCTTGAAAAGATACCCATGGGGTAAATATATCACAAGTTGTGATAGAATTAAAACATGACAGATGAACTAAAAAATCCGTTTAAAGGTTACTTAGAAAACTTAAAAAAACACAAACAAGCTGTCAATCCCGTCCATGAAATTGTAAATTGTTATTACAAAATGAATGGACTCGACAAGATGCCAAAAGATTTTTATAAAGGAAGATACGCCTACAACAAATTGGCAAAAGAGGCAAAAATGCTGTACCAGGCCTGCGACGAAGTATTAGACGATTCTATTTGGGCGCTAGATAAAATGAAGTACTTAGCATCCAAGGGAAATTTCGATTGGTCTATCATTACCTGTTTGAAACACGAATTAAAATAAAAAGTTCCTTTCTTTTGAAGTACTGTTGACCCAGAAGACTTTATGAAAAAGGTACAAAACTTTGACTAAAGGTAGCATCTATACTACTATTTGCTTATTAACATCTAACAATTAATCTCATGGAAAATATAGAAAGAACAAAGAAGGTTATAAGAATTTCTCTAAAGAAAACTATTATCGGGGCTGTCGTGTTGGTAGTTGTAGCTACTGTTGCGCTGGTTTTGTACCAGATGTATGAACCCAGATACTACAACATAACTTCGAGTGTAAATGACTTTTCTGAAAGAGTGGTGGATTCAGAATACTCTGAAATAGTATATCCTGATTATTATCCTATGCCATCTCAGAATCCTTCCTCTATCAAAGATACTCGAGAATTTTTAAAAACAAGTTACAGCGCCTTTATAAAGACCCGAAATGTAAAGAACGTCTTGCGTGATGTAAAAAGTATCATCAGAGAAGCAGACGGAAGGATAGACACCTTAAATGAAACTCCGCAAAATGGCTATGTAAGATTCGTAGTACCAAAAAGCAATTTTGAGAATTTCAAAGACGAAATAGAAAGTATCACTCACGAAAAATTAATCACGGAAAATATTTCTTCGGAAAACCTATTGGGTCAAAAACAATCCATTGAAGAACAAAACAGAAATGCTACAGCATCTCTTATAACATTAGAGAAACAACAAAAAGACTTAACAGCAAAACATACCCAGACCATAAATAAATTGCAGGCTGATATGACCAATTATACCAATCAACTTATTTATGTGAGAAGCTTGATTTCCTCCACTTACGATGAAGCTTTGTTAAACTCGTTAAGAATCCAAGAAACAAACTTGAGTCAGAGTATTGATTCACTAAAACAAAGCATCAACTCAGAAAATTCGAATTTCAACACGAATAATCAGAATTTAAAGTATGAAATCGAGAGTATGAACAAACAACTAAAATATATAGCAGAACAAAATACCAATTTCACTAACAATATTGAAACAGTCAATGGTTCTATATCTGTACAATGGGTTTCTTTGTGGAAACTAGTAAAAATTCTCTCGCCTGTTTCTCCCGTAATTATCATAATTATTTTAGTGATAATTATCTTGTATTTGTTAAAGAGAAAAAATTACATACCAAAAATTGAATTTGTATAGTAACTAACTCACTAGCACCGTAAATTCTCCCTTCTGTTTAATAGGATTTTTTGCTAGATACTCTAAAAGTCCCGAAGAAGAATCGATTTTGAATTCTTCGTAAATTTTGGTAATTTCGCGAGCGAGACATACTTTCTTGTTCGGACAAAATTTTTGCAGAGATTCGAGAGTTTTTAAAATTCTATGAGGAGACTCGTAAAAGACCATGGTTCTTTTCGCCTCAGTAATTTCTTTAAACAAAGTCTCTCTCCCCTTTTTGTGCGGAAGAAAACCAAGAAAAGTAAATTCGTGCGTCGGTAATCCGGAAGCGGAAAGCGCCGCAATGACGGCCGAAGGTCCGGGAATCGGAACCACATCTACGCTATAGCGTAGATCGGAGTGTTCTTTGATTTGCGATACAAGCATGGCGCCAGGGTCGGAAATTCCCGGCGTGCCGGCATCAGACACTAACGCCAGATTCTTCCCCTCTTTTAATAATTCAAAAATTTTATCAACTTTAGACAATTTACTTTGAGCGTGATAACTCATTGTCGGTTTGTTGATATTGTATTTCTGTAGAATCTTTTTAGTTTCCCGGGTATCTTCGCAAAGTATCAAATCCACGCTTTTAAGTGTGTCAATAGCGCGAAAGGTAATGTCCCCCATATTCCCTATGGGTGTGGCAACTACAAAAAATTTAGACATAAAAATATTATAGCAGAAAAATTGATAGATTACTTTTACTTTTTTACTCTCTGTGTTTTCTTAAAAAATGCAGATGAGCACCGAGACCCATGGCAAGGGAAATCAAAAGTATATTCTTAATGATGTACTGACCCTCCAAAGTCGGTACGAGAAAGCCCTGCCAAGCGACCTGTGGAAGAATGAAAAGAGGCATCACGGTAGTCGCCAAATGGAGTATTAAAAGAAATATGGCGGGCCGTTCTAAACGCGGAATAACAAAGATGATTCCGATTATCATTTCAAAAATGCCAAAAACAAATATGAAATCCGAAAAGGCCATGAACGGCAACACGTGCGAAAGCAATTCCGACACCAGAGGATTCGCGGGGCTAGCAGAAAAAACTTTTAATAGACCAAACCAGAAGTAAACCACGAAAATAGAAACGCGAGCCATAACCAAGAAATTAAATCTGGCGAATCTAATAAGATCTTCATCCAGGTCATCGATTTTTTGACTGAGTTTTTTCATCAAGTTGTTACTTTCTATATTTCCTAGTGCGCCACTTGTCCGCTATTTTGATGCGAGTAAGTGAACGCTCGAGTTCGGACTCGAAATGCTCGAAATCCACATGTTCTTTGTTTTCTAGTTGTTTGCGGAGCTCCTCTGCGCGGGTTTTCGCTTCCGCTATTTTTTCGTCCGACAATTCTTCTATATGCTCAGCAAAATCAGCCAACACAGCGACATTCGTAACCCCATCCTCATCTTTTTTAACTTCTAAAAACCCTCCCACGACAGCCATGGGCACATACTCCCCGTTTACGAGGGCCACCACATCTCCGGAGAGGATACCGGTAATGAGCGGAATATGGTCGGGCAGTACTGTGATCTCGCCTAAAGTGGTAGGTAAGCTCACCTGGTCTACCATTTCCTCCAAGACCAACCGTTCAGGTGTAATTATTTTTAATTTTAATTGTTTCATATCTTTATTATTCTTTAAAAATTTAAAATAGTTCTTGAGAAAAGCCTTGGGAGGAGCGACGGCGACGGACAGAGAAAATTTTCAGTAGAAAATTTTCGTGCTTTTCGAGAGAAGCTATTTTAACTTTTTAAAGTGCTCCCTTCATATAAAAATCACTTTCCGGTTTATCGTCATGCTTGCCTTCCAGAATTTCTTTAAAAGACCTGATGGTCTCGGGAAGCGGTACATATTGCCCTTTCGTTCCAGTAAACTGTTCAGCGACGAAGAAGGGCTGGGAAAGAAATTTTTGAATCTTACGAGCGCGAGCCACCAGCTGTTTATCTCCTTCAGACAACTCTTCCATACCTAAAATAGCGATAATATCTTGCAAGTCTTTATAACGCTGAAGCACACGCTGTACTTCACGCGCCACATGATAATGGTCCTTCCCGACAATATTAGGATCTAGAATAGTTGAAGAAGAATCTAGTGGGTCAACAGCCGGGTAAATTCCGATCTCGGTTAGTGAACGATTTAAAACGACAGTGGAGTCTAAGTGAGAAAAGGTGGTTGCTGGAGCGGGGTCAGTAAGATCGTCGGCCGGCACATATACCGCTTGTACAGATGTCACCGAACCTTTTTCGGTGGAAGTGATACGTTCTTGCAGAATTCCCATTTCCGTCGCAAGTGTCGGCTGATACCCCACCGCTGACGGTATGCGTCCCAAAAGCGCAGAGACTTCAGAACCAGCTTGAGTAAAACGGAAAATATTATCGATAAAAAATAGCACATCTTTGTTTTCTTTATCTCGGAAGTGTTCTGCCATGGTGAGTCCAGATAGAGCCACGCGAAGGCGCGCTCCTGGCGGTTCATTCATTTGACCGAAAACCATAGCGACTTTGTCGAGCACTTTTGATTCCTTCATTTCATGATAAAGATCGTTTCCCTCACGAGTTCTCTCTCCCACTCCGGCAAAAACAGAGTACCCTCCATGATTTGAGGCGATGTTGTGAATGAGCTCTGTGATTACAACAGTCTTACCGACACCTGCTCCACCGAATAGCCCAACCTTACCACCCTTGAGGACTGGACATATTAGATCAATAACTTTAATACCAGTTTCCAGAATTTCAACCTTTATGGATTGCGAAATAAAAGCCGGAGCTTTGCGATGAATAGGAGAGACTGTTCCAGATGGAACCTTGCCATTGTCGATAGGTACGCCGAGGACATTAAACATCCTGCCCAGTGTTTCTTTTCCAACAGGCACAGAAATAGGTGTACCAGTATCTACCACTTCCATTCCGCGAGAAAGACCGTCAGTGGAATCCATAGCCACAGCTCGGACAGTATTTTCTCCGATGTGCTGCTCGACTTCCAGAACTACTACATCATTGCCTTTCATCACTCTAAGCGCGCTGTAAATATCTGGAACACTGCTTTCAAACATCACATCTACGACCGGACCAATTATTCTTTTTATTGTACCTGTTGTTTTCATAATTTTTACTGATAATTTATAATAATTTATTTTAACTAACCGACGCCATACCGGCGCTTATTTCTGAAATCTCTCTGGTAATGTTGCTCTGACGGGCTTTATTGAACATAAGTGTCAGATCATCTATCATGTCTCCTGCCGCGTCGCTCGCGTTTTTCATGGCTAACATTCTGGAAGATTGTTCGGAGGCGTTTGACTCGAGAAACATCTGATATATTTGCATCCGGATTAGTTCTTTGGCGAGAGTTTCTATGAATACATCTTTATTTCCCTCAAATAAATAATCTGTGATAATATCTGTTTTGTTTTCTTTTGTTGTTTCTTTATTTTCTCCTAATGCGTCTATCATTTCCTTCAAATTAGTTTTGGATATCGGGATGATTTGTTTGATATTCGGTTTTTGTGAAATAACAGAAAGAAAATCAGTGTAAGCGACCAAAACTTTGTCGTAATGTAAAAGATTATATTCATTAATTGCAAGCTCCGATATGGGAACAATATCACGAAGAGAAGTATTGTCGGGGATTTCAAAAAAACTAGCGATAATGTTTTTACCTATCCGACGCATCATGTTGTCACCCTTTTTACCTACCGCCACAACACTTATATTAATATTCTCATTCTGATCTCGGAGCAAGAAAAGCACTCTTTTCATAATCTGCGCATTGTATGCTCCACAAAGTCCACGATTGGAAGTTATTAAAATGAGCAGAACGTTTTGCACTTTACCATTTGTCTTCTCGCGCTCTGTAAAAAGCGGATGGGTTATCTTTTCTTTATCTAGAGCAATCGAGGTCAAAACTTCCCAAGAATACGAAGCATACAAACGCGAAGCTAAAGTAGAGGAAACAGCCCTTTTCATCTTTGAAGCAGCCACCAACTCCATCGCTTTGGTTATTTTCTTGGTGCTCTTCACCGACTTGATTCTGTTTTTTATTTCCTTACTATTTGGCATATTAGTTAAGATTTTTTATATATCACAATTGTTTCGTCGGGAATCAAATTAAATCCATCAATTGGTACATCTAGAAGGTAAGACTGTTTAAACCCAAAAAACATTCCTCCAGGTTTTAAAACACGAGCAATTTCTGTCATCATAAGACGTTGATCCTGATTGTGAAGCGTCGGATCAAAGACTGCATTAGCTATAATAATATTAAAAGAGTTGTTAGAGAAAGGTAAATTCTCTATGTACCCGGAAATTGATAATGGAATTTTATTTTCATTTTTGCTAGGTCTTGGTTCCGCATCTACGCCTAAAATATCTACCCCGTGTTTTTTAAGAAGATCAAGAAGGGTAGCATTACCGCTTCCAATCTCTAAAACTTTCATACCTTTAATTAGGTCAAGTTTAAATTTTTTAAGAGTTTCTTGGATAATTACAAAAATTAATTCAGCATCTTCTGGTTTTTTTATATTTTCTTTAAAATTAACTCTGTATGTATCTTTGAAAATCGTTGACATAAATTTTCTTGGTCGATCAATTATTTGTAAAGTTTGTCTTGAACTCCCCTATTGCTTTTTTTAATTCTTCTTCACCAGCGTCAGTCCACATTTTAGCTTCTGCTACTTCTTTATAAAATTTCTTTGCGTTGTTTTCTGAATAACTGATCAGGCCTTCTTCAAATTCTTTTATTTTCTCTACTGGCACGTCGTCCATAAATCCCCTAGTCAAAGCATACAAAACGACGACTTGGTGTTCGGTCTTCATTGGAGAGTATTGAGGTTGTTTCAATATCTCTACAGCTCTTTTCCCGCGCTCGAGCTGCTTCTTTGTAGATTCGTCAAGGTCAGAACCGAATTGAGAGAACGCTTCGAGTTCACGATATTGCGCCAAGTCAAGTTTCAGAGTGCCTGCCACTTTCTTCATCGCTTTTATCTGTGCGTTTGAACCGACACGAGACACTGAGCTACCGACGTTTACTGCTGGACGAATACCTTTGTAGAAAAGATCGGTCTCCAAAAAAATCTGTCCGTCCGTAATAGAGATGACGTTCGTCGGAATGTAAGCTGAAATGTCTCCCGCCTGGGTTTCGATAATAGGTAGCGCGGTAATAGACCCGCCCCCATATTCTTTATTTCTTCGACAAGCGCGTTCCCGCAATCTTGAGTGTAAATAAAAAACGTCGCCCGGGTACGCTTCCCGGCCCGGAGGACGACGAAGGAGCAGAGAAATTTCTCGGTATGCGACAGCATGTTTTGACAAGTCATCATAAATAATTAAAACATCTTTTCCTTGGTCCATA
>CAYIEM010000031.1:0-7988 GCA_964362545.1 uncultured Candidatus Saccharibacteria bacterium | reverse complement strand
TTCAGTCGTTGTGGTTTTCCCCGCATCAATATGCGCAATAATTCCAATATTCCTAACTTTTTCTAAAGGATAATCCCGGTCCATACGATTAAGTTACCAGGCAAAGTGGGCAAAGGCCTTGTTGGCCTCGGCCATCTTGTGCGTGTCTTCTTTCTTTTTAACTGCCAAACCTTCGTTTTTCGAAGCGGCGATCAATTCATCAGCGAGCTTTATGTGCATTGGCTTAGCTTTCGTTTTTCTGGCGGCATCCCGAATCCAACGCATAGCAAGCGCGAGGCGTCTTTCAGGCCTTACTTCTCTCGGCACCTGGTAGTTCGCCCCTCCGATACGCTTCGAACGCACTTCCGTCAGTGGGCCAGCATTCTTCATCGCTAAATCAAAAATCTCAAGCGGGTTTGGATTGCCTGTTTTTTCTTTGATAATGTCAAAGGCCTTGTATATTATCTTCCTGGCGGTTTCTTTCTTGCCGGACCACATAATATAATTTATAAATTTCTCCAACTTTGGAGAGTTGTATATGAAGTCAGGTTTAACTATATTTCGATTTGTTATCTTGCGTCGCATTTTTAACTAATTCGTAATTGACGATTTATAATTACTTCTTCGCTTCTTTTGGTCTCTTATTGCCGTAGAGAGATCTTCCTTGTCTCCTCTTCTCGACTCCTTGCGTGTCGAGCACCCCGCGCACGATATGATACCGGACCCCGATCAAATCTTTCACGCGTCCACCACGGAGCATCACCACCGAGTGTTCCTGGAGATTGTGTCCTTCACCCGGAATGTATGCGGTCACTTCCATGCCGTTCGTCAAACGCACTCTGGCTATTTTTCTTAAAGCAGAGTTCGGTTTCTTTGGAGTAGTAGTCGAAACTTTCGTGCAGACTCCTCGCTTGAAGGGGGAAGAGAAAGAAACCGGCCTGTTTTTTAGGACGTTGAATCCGCGAGTCAAAGCCACCGTTTTGTCTTTTCGGTAAACTTTCTTCCTGCTTTTTTTGACTAATTGATTGATTGTAGGCATGATTAAAACCAAAAAGGCATTAGGCTCTAGGCATTAGCTAAAGCCCAAAACCCTAAAACCTAGTGCCTAGCATACTATTTAAATTGTTAAAACGCAAGCCCTGTAATGATGCGATACAGAAAAGCCAGTATCGGATACAGATAATCAACAAAGAAAATAATGAAAACCAAAATCAAAATAAGTGAATACCGCTCAAAAAAGGAAATGACTTCGTAAAAAGAATCGGGCAGGAGAGAAAACAGTATCTTCGAACCATCGAGAGGCGGGATGGGTACTAAATTGAAAATAGCCAGCCCCAGGTTCACCAGAATGATCGACGAGACTATCGAAATAAAATCCGTCGAAACACCACTATTTAGAGAAAAACGTAAAACAATTCCGAACAAAACAGCGATAAAAAAATTCGCGAGTATCCCAGCCGCTGCCACTGCGATAGTCCCCCATTTTCTATTGCTGAGATTCGCAGGATTGTAGGGCACTGGCTTCGCCCAGCCGAACAAAAAAGGCGAATGGGAAATCACTAAAAGTAAAGGCAGAATAATAGAACCGAACAAGTCCAAGTGTCGTAGAGGGTTCAATGTTAAGCGCCCAGCGTAAAGCGCAGTCCTGTCGCCAAAGCGCAAGGCAACAAATCCATGAGAAACCTCATGGATAACTACAGACATGATAAGTATAACCACGAAAAAAATCGTATCTACGCCTTGCATAATGATAAATTTAATGATAGCATACAAAAACTGCTATGAAAATATGTCAGATAACAAAGAAGGGTTCAGTCATCGGAGGCGGATACTCCAATAGAACCCGTGCTACCAAATTCAACCCGACCGGCCGAGTCCGCAAATACCCAAATCTTCAAAAGAGGAAAATTTTTGTGCCTGAATTAAACAAGAATGTCAACATTGAAGTCTCAACTCGCGGCATGCGCACCATCAAAAAAAATGGCGTCTACGCCACACTCCTCAAAGCTGGATTGGTGAAAGCGTAAAAAACTAAGAATACTGTTCTTGATTTTTTTAAGCACGTTACACAAACGTCAGCGCGATACCCTTCTTGCCTGAGCGACCGGTGCGACTGAGGATAAAAAGCGTACAGCTTTATCTATGGATCTGCAAAGTATCATCTATGAACTACCACAATACATGCGGCCGTGTGTATTATGGTAACAAGCAAGTAAAGGTAAAGAATTATTCAATTTACAAATTGAAGTACCTCTCCAGTCTTTTTTTATTGGTGATATCTTTTACTAAAGCGAAGTGCACGTACTTGCCTATTTCTAGATAGTTCGCGATAAAATCAATCTCTTTTTGGCATGGATATGGATAAATCCACACACTATCGTTAAATTTCACGAAATCCAATTCCTTTAATCTAAAACGAAATAAATCCCTTTGTTTCCTGTATTTTTCGGGAATATCAAAAATCACTAGCCTGAAACACCTGTCCCAGATTTTACTTTTCTTTATCTCCAAATCTTCATAATTAAATCTGAGAAATACCTTCTGTCCGTTCTCCGTCAAAACAAGCACTTCCTCATTGCCAATTGTTTTAATGGATACCAAATTCTGCTTCCTTAACTTAGAAAAATATTTCGACAGGTTGTCAGGTTTGTTGTTTAGGCCAAAAATTTCTTTCACTAGAGCTTTCGTGACCTTATAGCTTGTCCGCCTGTTCGCCAGAGCCACAGCTACGCCAACACCCATGCCAAGAGCCCGGATAATTTTGCCTGTGTTTGATTCTTGATCAATTATACGCACATATCTATACTACCATAATAAGTGCGGCCGTGTCTAATGTGAGAATAATTTTAATCTTATTTAATAGAATAAAAAGAATTTAATAGAAACTTAAACAAATGTAAGAGCTATTCCCTTCTTGCCTGAACGGCCGGTGCGACCGATACGGTGCACGTAGGTATCGTAGGTCTGCGGAATATCATAATTGATGACATGAGTGACATCCGGAATATCAAGTCCTCTCGCAGCAACGTCCGTCGCTATCAACACGTTGATGTGGTCTTTCTTGAATAAATCCAGAGTGCGAATACGGTCTCGGCTTCTTTTGTCTCCATGAATCGAGCCTACTTTGAATCCTAAATGAGTCAGGTCTTTAGTGAGAGCATCTACACTATGTTTCATTTCTCTAAAAATCAGAACTTTGTTCGAACCTTCTTTGTTCAAAACTTCGTGTAATTTTTCGAGTTTCTCTTCTTTGCTTCTAGTATGAATGACATCTTGATCAATATTTTTCGCTGTTTGGCCGGATACGACAGAGATAAAAACAGGGTCTTTCAAATATTGCGTTGTTAGTTTTTTAATTTCCGGAGAAAGCGTTGCCGAAAAGAAAAGCGTCTGCCTTTCTTTGGAAGTTTTTCCGATAATATAAACCATGTCGTCTCTGAAACCCATATCAAGCATCCTGTCAGCCTCGTCTAAAACAACGCTCTCGCATGTAGATAAGTCCAAAACTTTTTTGTCGATCAAATCTCGGAGGCGTCCCGGAGTCCCGATAACAAAAGAAACGCCCATTTTTATTTCTCTGATTTGCTTCATGATGGGCAGTCCTCCCACACAAGCGACCGAAAACATTCCGAAGCCAAAAGCAAGGTTTTTAAAATCACTTTCTATTTGAAGTGCGAGCTCCCGCGTCGGCGCCATAATTAAAACTGTTTCCCTTTTAGCCTGGCCCTTAGTCTTGGCGATCTTCTCAATCAAAGGCAAAATAAAGGCAGCAGTTTTGCCGGTGCCAGTATTTGCCATCCCGAACACATCTTTACCTTCCAAGACACTAGGTATTGCCTGGTCTTGAATCGGTCTAGGGCTGGTGAATCCAGCTCGAGTTATATTTTTATGCAATTGTGGGTTAAAAGGAAAATCAGCAAAGGTGTGCTTAGATACATATGGCTTTTCCTCCACATGTTCGGCCTTCTTGATAAAACGAGTATAGTCTATCCGCTCACCTCGAGATCTGCTTTTACTTTTATTAAATTTTCTTCCGCCTCCGCCTGCAAAACTATGTGTAGCATTGCGGACAGGAAAGTGGGGTTTTGCCTTAGAGGCAAATCTAGGTCGCCCGAATTTACTCGGAGAGACCGAATGACGTGTGTACATAATGGGTCATCCCCAATATGCAAAATGACTGCAAGAGATGAGAATGATATATAAAGTATAGCATTCTGCCATTAATTTGTCAATCTTTTTTGAGATTATCTTAATGTAAACTGCCTGCCAAGTATGTTTTTCGAATTTCTAGGATTGAATAATGCCTCACCGCCTTTTAATAGATAAACATTTTTGATACCGAGCTTTGACATACTTCCCCAACAAACGTCGCAACACCACCAATGACCCCACAAATACACATCTACCGGCTCTCCCGAGAAACCACTGAGTAAAAGTTCCTCTACCGCACGATATTCGGCATGGCTTTTCTTGTCGGCGCAACCAGGACATATCCAGTATTTTTCGCCCGTAGGAATGTGAAGAAGATGTCTAATACAAAATTTTTGGTGCAATTTTATCAAAAAAGGATTGGATATTGGATTACAATTTGAAGCGCTTGCTATTATCTTACCTTTACATACCAAGACAACCCCTGTGGGCTGCTGTTGGTCATTTGATAGTTTAGCCATCTCCCTAGCCTTTGCCATAAAAATATCATCAATATCGACGTACAAAACACTGCATCCTTCGAGTAAATAAGGAAGTTTAATTTCTTTTGTTTCCATAAATTTATATTGTATACTCTACTACATGACAACCTTCGACACAATCTACCAGAACCTTATTAAGAAAATAATGAAAGAAGGAATTGAGGAGTTGAATGAACGTACAGGTCATAAGATAAAAATACTACCTGGGCTTACGTTTCAAATTGATATTGAAAAAGAAGGTTTTCCTATACTAACTCTCCGTAAAAACCCAATCAAATCACCCATCGCTGAACAAGTTTGGTTTATTACCGGAGAAAGAAATACAGAATTTTTGAGAAAATATACAAAAATGTGGGATGAGTTCATTGAGGAAGATGGAACGATTTCTTCTGCTTATGGGTATCGCTGGAGACATCATTTTGGTAGAGACCAATTAGACCAGTTGATTAAGCATCTGAAAGAAGAACCGCATTCAAGGCAGGGCGTTGTAATTACGTGGGACCCATCAGATGATGGGTTGTACGGAAACAACTTAAAAGCAACTTATAAAAAAAATGCGCCATGTCCTTTCGCCTTTACTGTCAATATCGCTGGCGGGCGCCTACACCTACACAATATCGTACGTTCTAATGACATGATGCTTGGTTGTCCATTCGACACATTTGGTTTCAGTTTACTAATGTGCACTCTTGCTCAAAAATTAGAGGTCAGTCCAGGGATATACACTCACACGATTTCTAATGCTCATATTTACGACACGCACTACGACGGAGCTAAGGAATTGATAAAAAGAACAAATATGCATGAAAATATTTATCCAAAGTTGCCGGAGAATATTTACGACAGAGCTTTCAAAAAAGACGAAACACTGGTAGAAGAAATTTATCAGGCATTTGCGCCTTATTTCAAGCCAAATGAACCAATCATGGGTCTTGATATAGTAAAATAATGATCTCACTCATCGCGGCGATAGGAAAACATAACGAGCTTGGGAAAAATGATTCACTAATCTGGCATTTACCGTCTGATATGAAACATTTCCGGGAAATAACCTCTGGACATCCTGTAATAATGGGCAGAAAAACTTTTGAGTCTATAGGCAAACCACTACCTAATAGGAGAAACATACTTATAACTAGAGACAAAAACTATCTACGCCATGGCGTAGATGTGACACATTCGCTAGACGAAGCTCTGAATTACGCAAGGACTCCCCTCGTGCAAGATGAAGAAATTTTTGTGATTGGTGGAGCAGAGATTTATAAACAGTCAATGTCTATAGCTGATAGACTTTATATCACTCATATTGAAGCAGAAGATGAGAAAGCCGATACTTTTTTCCCAGAAATAGTTCCTATTGTCTGGAATGAAATTTCACGCGAAGAACATCAGCCTGACAAAAAAAATCCTCATAAATATATTTTCTCAGTATACGAAAAGATTTAGTAGTAATCTACGGGTCTTCCGGGGTCTTGATTCTTATGAAAATGTTTTCCTCTTCGGGTGTTTTTTCTTTTATATATTTTCTCTTTTTATTGATTTCAATTTTCCTGACAAGTTCTTTTTCGAGATCAAAACCCATAGTTTCGCACATTCCGAGAATAAATATCATGACGTCGGCAAACTCTTCCGCCACGCCAGGCTGCTTTTTGTTGTGTTTAGAAAAAGCTTCCGAAAGTTCTTCATGCGCGCGACAAAACTCAAAAGCTATATTGCTTACGACAAATCCTTTTTCTAGCTTATTTCTCATCACCTCTTTTTGCAATTCTTTCAAATCAATCATGGATTAAATATACTCCAAAGTAAACAAAAAACAAACTATTTTAATCTTTTTTTCCTAGTGCTTTCAATATTTTCAGATACATCGCTTCGACGATTTTTCTTTGAGCTTTACCAGTGGTGACATAGTGATCAAGCCCAGGAGCGGCGTTTATTTCGATAATATAATACTTACATTTTTTGGGGTTTTTAGTTATATCTCCTTTGGTAATCATAATATCAACGCCCGCGATGCGAAGCCCCATATCGCGAGTGAGACTTATGGCTATTTTTTTAAATTGAGGATGAATGGCGCGAGTAACATCAAAAGAATCTCCCCCGGTAGAGAGGTTGGCGTTGTCTAGCAGGAAAACTTTCTGATCTTTTTGCAAAATACTTTTGAAGGTATAACCTTGCTTTTTTAATTTTACTTTTATTCTTCTGTCTTCAAAATCTATTCTCGTATCTCTCTCCGATGAGATAAAATATTTCTGTTTTTGTTTAAGTAAAGCGATTATCGAACTCTTTCCATTGCCCGTTACCGAAAGGGGAATACGCTCATAGGCAGATATTATTTTGTCATCTAAGACAACAACCCGATAGTCCTTGCCCGGCAGATACCTTTCAACTATAGCCACCCTATCCATTCTAAAAATTTCCCGAAGCGCAGAAACCAGTTCTTTTTTACTAGAAACCAAGGAAACACCGGCCCCTTGGGTCTTACTGTTTGGTTTTGCTATCAATGGATAACCTAGCTTTTTCGCGTAATTTATCGCATAGAGAATGGTTCGATTGCTCTTTACTATTCTCGCCCAATTGTCTTCAAAAATAGTCTCCCCTTCCGCCACAGGATAACCTCTTTTTTTCATGAAGAATTTTGCGTAATCTTTATCGCGAGCTATATCCGATGAACCAATATGGTTTAGATCCAGTGAATACATCCTTAGCGACCTGACAATGCCATTTTTATAAATAATTTGGGCGGCAATACCCCATTCTGGCTCTACCACAACCCTAGCGCCTATTTTCGGCGCAAGTTTTTTGACCAATGCCGTTAAAAAGGGCATCTTTTTATTTTTTTTCATCTTTAGCCTTTTACCTCAATACCCATACTACGAGCGGAACCGGCGATGATGTTAATAGCGCCATCTATGTCTTTAGCATTCAGATCTTTCATTTTCTTTTCGGCGATTTCCGCCGCCTGCGCTCTGGTAATTTTGCCGACTTTGCTAGTAGCATTTTTGCCTGAACCCTTGGGCACCCCGGCCGCTTTCAAAATAAGCCCGGTAGCTGGAGGAGTTTTAACAACAAAATCATAACTGCGGTCTTCGTAGACCACGATGTTCACAGAAACCTTGTCCCCTGCCATTTTTTGGGTAGCAGCGTTAAATTTAGTGACAAAATCTCCGATGTTTATACCCGCCTGACCAAGTGCTGGGCCAAGTGGTGGCGCAGGAGTTGCCTTGGCTGCCTGAATTTGAAGTTTTATTTTTTTAGTTATTTTCTTCATATATTTACTTATGAGCGAAGCGAATTAGTAAATTATGAACCCCGTACCAA
>CAYIEM010000030.1:0-8346 GCA_964362545.1 uncultured Candidatus Saccharibacteria bacterium | reverse complement strand
TAAAAAACAATCGTGCCTGTTTTCATTCATATGATGCGGAGGATTGCGCGTATTCCGCCCATGTCTGGCGGGAGGCGAAAGATTGCATGGATTGTCATACGGCTGGACGAACCGCCGAGAAGATTTACAATTCCACCAATACGGGTATTCAAGCCTCGAACTGTATTTGTTGCCATAACTGCTGGGGATCTAACTTCGTAGAGTATTCTTTCAATTGTCCAAACGGCAAAAATTTGTTCGGCTGTATGGCTTTGAAAAAAGGGGAGTATTGTATTTTAAACAGACAATACAACAAGGAAGAATATGAAAAAATCCGCACTGAAATCATTAACAGTCTGAAAAAAGAAGATAAGTATGGCGAATTTTTCCCGAAGGAAACAATGCTTTTCGGCTACAACGAAACCACCGCTATGGAGGAATTTCCTTTGACCAAAGAGGAAGCTATTTCGCAGGGTTTCAAGTGGGAAGACACGGCTCGTGGCACTTATGGCCAGGAAACAAAAAAATGGTCAGAAGTTCCGCAGAGCATTAAGGATGTAAATTTTGATGTCACCAAAAAAGTATTTGTTTGTGAAATTTGTTCAAAAAATTATCGGATTATCCAAAACGAATTTTTATTTTACCAAAAACTTTCCATTCCTTTGCCGAGAATGTGTCCAGATTGTCGGCATGCAAGGCGTATGAAATCTCGAGGACCAAACAAGCTTTGGCACAGAAAATGCATGAAAGAAGGTTGTCTAAATGAATTCGAAACTCCATATTCTCCGGAAAAACTTGATATAGTTTATTGCGAGAAATGTTACCAACAGGAAGTGTATTGATGATAGTAAGAGTTCTAGCGTACTAGTACATGGATACAAGAATTATGGAAAACAAGAATGAAAATAGAATATGTCAAAATTGCAAGCAGGACTTTATCATCGAGCCGGATGATTTTAAATTCTACGAAAAAATGAGCGTGCCTCCACCCACTTGGTGTCCGGAATGTCGAATGATTCGGCGTCTTTCTTTTAGGAATATTTGGAATATGTATTGGCGTAATTGCGACAAATGTGACAAAAAAACTTTATCTATGTTTCCAAGTGAGCAAATAGTCATCGTATATTGCCAATCTTGCTGGTGGAGGGACGATTGGGATGGAACAGAATATGCAATGGGCTACAATCCGTCCCGGCCATTTTTAGAACAGGTCAAAGAATTGTATGATAAAACACCGTATACAGCGCTCTCGAGTTTATATACAAGCCTGAAGAATTCTGAATACTCAAATGCTCTAGCTTGGTCTAAGGACTGCTATCTTATTTTTTGGGCTGATTTTTGCGAGAGTGCATATTATTCTTCCATATTAAACGGATTGAAGCACAGTTCTGATTGTTTGCGTGCAAAAGATTCAGAACTTTGTTACGAATCGATAGGTATATTCAAATCTTATCAAACTTTTTTCTCCGAGGAGTGTGATACATGTGTGGATGTTTGGTTTTCCAGAAATTGCTATAACTGTACAAACTGTATAGGATGTGCAAATCTTCGTGGCGAGTCTTATTGTATTTTCAACAAAAAGTATACCAAAGAGGAATATACTAAAAAGCGAGAAGATCTTCGCCTTGCATTTTGGAGCGGATTAAATAATCTAAAAAAGAAAGCAGAAGGTTTTTGGCTTACCTTACCTTACAGAGTATATACAGGAAATACTTTAAATCTAAATGTGACAGGAGAATATGTTTTCGCCTCAAGAAATTCCAAAGAAATATACATTGGTGATGGAGTAGAAAACTGCAAATTTGTTCAATTAGTAACCGTGCCACCAGTGAAAGACTGCTTTGATTATTCTGGTTGGGGCAACAATGCCACCCTTATTTATGAATCTACTGTAGTTGGTGAAAATGCCAATTCGATTTCTTTTTCTTCTGAATGTTGGCCCGACGTATTGAATTTGCAATATTGTTTCTGGAACATCGCCGGGAAAAATAACTTTGGCTGTGTTAATTTAAAGCGGAAATCATATTGCATTTTAAATAAGCAGTACTCTAAAGAGGAATACGAGAGGCTAAAAGAAAAGATTATAGAAGATATGAAAACAAATCCGTATGTGGATAAACTTGGTCGGAAGTTCTTCTATGGAGAATTTTTTCCACCCGAATTTTCTAAATTTCCTTACAATAAATCAAACGCTATGCGTTTTTTCCCAAAGGTCAAAGAAGAAGCTCTAAAAGAAGGGTACCTTTGGGACGACCGATCAGACCTAGTTTACCAGACTACCATAGAAGCGAGTGCTCTGCCTGACTCTATAAAGGAGACTGGGGAGAAGATTTTAAACGAAGTTATCGAATGTACAAATTGCAAGAGGGGATATAAAATCGTGCAGGGAGAATTTGACCTATTGCGCAAAATGAATTTGCCTTTACCGCGAGAGTGTCCGAAGTGTCGAGAGAACAGAAGATTTGCCAGACTTAACCCACCAAAACTTTATAAAAGGAATTGCACGAAGTGTGCTGCCGAAATTAATACTGCTTTTTCTCCGAGCCGGTTGGAAATCGTTTACTGCGAGAAATGTTACCAGGGAGAATTTTTGTAAGTTGTGCCTATTTACACATTTACGCTATAGCATAAATGTGTATTTCAGAGGTTTTAAAGAAATTTTAAAAATCTTTTTGCAATGAATTCACAGGCTTGACTTGCATTCTCTCTCTCTCTGCTTTAATGAAGGGGGTCGAAATCGCTCCTGAACCTTTTGTTTTCGGAGAGACACCTTTTAACAATCTAAAAGTAATAATATGGAAAGCTTTAGTAATACACCGCTTGTAAAACCTGATCAAGGATCGAATTTAACTAACGTAAAAATACCCACCAAGTATATTGGTATGCCGGCTGACTTGATTGCGGAGATGATGACAGCCGAACCTGTTTTTTCAGATTCAGGGAAAGAACAAAAGAGAAAAGGGAATAATGAGAAAATACTTAAGGCAATTCAATTAAAAGAGACAGAAAGAGAAACATCCAAAAAAAATAAATTAGATTCTGCGTACACACTTTTGGATACAAACAACCTTAAAAAATTTCCGGATATGCAACGCAAAGCGGTAGATGAGTTGAAATTATCGGTTAGAGGGACCGGGGGTTCTTTCAACATTGAGAATAATTTTCTCCCAGAGGAGCAGTATGTGCTTGGATTGTTAGCTGCGGCTGAGAAAGAAAAACAAGAGGGCCGTCTGACAGGGGAGTTCTTTCTTACCGGTATAAATAAAACTGTTATGGATAATTTGGTAAATATGATGGCGCTGGCAATGTTACGAACAAACAAACGCGATGCCTTGCCTGGGGCGTTAGATGAAATTAGGAAAAGTATGGGGTTGCGTCAGACAAAAGAAAAAGGGTTTAATGTAGACCCAACAACTTTACCGGAAAGTAAAGGAGGTCCGTCACCCGACCTCGCGAGATGGGTGCAAGCCCTGGTGATGTCGTTCGGCCTTTTTGAAGGTACAAAATTTCATGGTAACGAAGAATATAACAAATTATTTATGGCGCTTAGTAAGTCGCTTGACGGTGTCAAAGACGTTTACAAAGGTACCCCAGATGAATTACGTGCCGTGGTTTCGGCATACGAGCAATTTAGAGACTGGATATTCCAAAACGGCGGGGAGAAAGACTTATCAGCCAAAGACGCTTTCAAGGGTGTTGAGGAAAGGTTAGGTAAAAATCCCAAGTAATAAAATAAAACACAATAAGACATTAAGATTACTTTAATATTAATTATTTTTTTATATGCCTACAATAGATATACACGGAAAACAGGTTCATGTTGAAGAAGGTAGTCAATCGGCGCATTTTGCAGCCGAATATTTAAAAAATAATCCTGAGAACGCCGAGGCTTTTTTTGATGAAGCACACTTGCACTATAAGGCCGGCGGCGGCTTTACTCATTTTGTAGTACCCAAAACCAATAGCTACAAGGATGTCGGCGTAGTTCACCACATGAGCTTGCTCCATAATAGCGATGGTTCTTATACTCTTAAAAAAAGACACGGATATTAAATTAAGGTATTGAACCATAACGTAAAATTGCAAAAACAAAGCATTTGTGTTAAATTGAAACGATTATGGCAGGAAATAAAGTAGACAAAACAAAGCTTACCTCGGTCAACGTGGAAGAAAGGAAAAAACTGGATTTTAATTCAGGGGACACTGTGCGGGTCTGGTCTAAGATTGCAGAAGAGAAGGCTTCCACAAAGGCCGATAAAAAAACAGAAAAAATCATCAAATATCGTTCGCAGGCTTTTGAAGGTATTGTGCTCGCGAGGAAACACGGTACAGAAATAGGAGCAACTTTCACTGTTCGCAGAGTGGCTTCGGGAGTGGGTGTGGAAAGAATTTTTCCGCTTTATTCTCCGGCTGTTGAAAAAATTGAAATAACCAAAAAATCTCGCGCTCGCAAATCAAAACTTTACTACGTTCGCGCCAAGGCGCTCAAAGATGTCCGTCGCAAATTGCGTTCATCAGTCTCGCCGGATGAAGGTGAAACAGAAACAGAAAGCTCGGAAGCAAAAGGAAATTAAATTCAAAAGCCACCTACAGGGTGGTTTTTCTTTTTCTAAATTATGTTAGACTCTTTTGTATGAGCCCAGGTGGAGAAACTGGTAGACTTACTACCTTGAGGTGGTAGCGCCGCAAGGCATGGGGGTTCGAGTCCCCCCCTGGGCACCAAAACTGTGATTATCAAAGATAAAAATTTTAACCTATGGAAAACCACGATTATTTAAAAAGTATTGGTATAAATACACAAGAGGGAAGATTAAAATTAATAGAAAGTGAATTGCTTGTTATCAAGTCCCATCTCAGGGCAAATGATATTAATTATGTATGTATAAAAGTAGCGGGATTACTTTTAAAAATAAAAGATCTTGGAAATAATGAAGCTAGAAAAAAATATAAACAAGAATTAAAACTTATTATTCTAAAAGAACTGGATTATTTTTTATCTAAAAAAGATTTAGTAGGTTATATGGGTTTACTAAATGAATTTAAAAAAAGAAAGTTATTAACTGAAAATAATATTGGAGTTAAAAAAATTTTTGATAAATATTATTCGGAATAATATTTATCAAAATATCGTCATAGATTAATTATGTATGGTTATGTGTTACAATTAAACTATAATCCTGTGGCAGAGACCGCAAGGAAACGAATTACAGCTTTAGTTGGTAATTTTTAAATAAATGAAAAAAATATTCGGAATAGTTTTGTTGATTATAATTGCTCTTTATTTCGGCAATAAACTTTTATCGCCTAAACAGGAACTTAAATCGACAAAACAGTCGGTGATCGGAACAATTTTAGTTGAAAAAAGTATACCAGTCGCAGAAACAAAAATCGACTCTGCCGGCGGTAAGGTGGTTGTGTTAGCCAAGGATAATCCAATTACCGGCTTAGAAATAGATATACCTGCGAATTCGTATAAAGACGCT
This sequence comes from uncultured Candidatus Saccharibacteria bacterium, assembly GCA_964362545.1. Taxonomy (GTDB): domain Bacteria; phylum Patescibacteriota; class Minisyncoccia; order Phycocordibacterales; family UBA9973; genus UBA9973. The sequence goes on along the minus strand of CAYIEM010000030.1, from coordinate 2,884 downwards.
CGAGAATTTAAAGTTTCTTATAGTAAGATTTCTAGCCACACTTTTGGAGAAGATTTTAATCCGGTCACCCCTCTTATTAGTATAGATAACGGTGGAGGATATTCGGAGAATTTAATGGAGGTAAAGATTCCCGTAACTGTGCCCGCCGACAGTTTTGCTATGGGATTTATTTATAACAATAAAACCAACACACTAGAAGGTCTGCCAATCATAGCGCAAGACGGAAGTTCGATGACTGTTGCTACAAGACATTTTACCGATATCATTGTTAGCGTAATTGCGAATGCTAAATTAAAAAACGATATTGATACCGGTTTCAGACTAGGAATGGACGACTGGCAATTTGTTAATAGGGGGTCATACATAGCACCGGGTGGCCATTGCGCCGGGCAGAGCTTGAGTTTGTTGTGGTATTACACGGTTCAGCCAGATGGGAAAGATCTCGCTCTTTATAACCGCTACGACAATAACGGAAACAAGCCGGAAACACCAACAATATGGGAGGATGATAATCTTGGATATCGTTTCGCTTCGACAATCCAGCAAGATATTGATTGGGGTGGTTTCGCTTTTAAATTATGGAAAGCTCAACGTGGAGTCAGCGACGATTTCACTTGGAAATTGTTTGCGTATTCAATGCAGTTGACCGGGGAGCCCCAATTAGTTGGATTGACCAAAGAAGGTGTTGGTGGTCATGCTATGGTAGCGTATCGTCTTAAGGATGATGAATTATACATAGCAGACCCAAATTATCCTGGCGATTTAGAGCGTAGAATAAAGTTTGTTAACGGCAAAATTGAGCCCTATAACTCTGGAGCGAACGCCAACGAGATAGAGAAGGGTAATGGCATAAGTTTTGATAAGGTTGGCTTTACAGGCAAGACTACAATAATAGATTGGAGTGGCATACCGGCAAGATGGGCCGAGTTTAAAAGTAAGACAATTGGAGATAATAGATTCCCTGGATATAAGATGGTCATTTCGTCAGATAAAGACAAGACTGAGACGATTCTCAATGACGGATATGTTTCGTCGGAAAAACTTATCCGTGTTTATCCAGATTCAAAAGCTGTTAAGGTGGCGTCTATCTATCGTGATGGAAAAGAAATTGATCGCGGCGAAATTGAATTATTTCCCGGAAACAATAATTTAGGTTTTGCTATTTACGGAGACGTTGATGGTAATTCTGAGTATGTGGATTTTAAGCGTTTGAATATCGTTTATGAAGCAAAAGAAGCCGGAAAGCCAAATATAACTAGTGTTTCGCCGAATCCAGCCAAAGTGGGAGATACTATAACAATATCCGGTTCTAATTTAGGGGAGGGCCCTCGTGGCCAGGGATTGAATTATAGCGATTTATTTGTAAATAATAACTATAGTCCTCAAAAAACGATAAGCTGGACGAATAATCAAATTGTTTTTGTTTTAAAAACAGCACCAGGTTCAGATTCAAAACTTAGTACAGCTCGAGGTGACTTGAAATTTAAAATAAATATGGCGGTTGAAAGTTCAAAACCAAAAAATGAATTATCCACGCAAATAGAGTGGTGCGATTCGGAAAGGACAATGAAGGATTATGAATACAAATATAAATTAGTAAATGGAGAAAAAGTCAAAGTTTCTCAAATAGAGTATTATTGTCCTTATAAAATGGGGGTTTGCGAGGGTCCGGCAAATACAATATGTGCAGAATATAAATATGACGCGACTGGATTAAAAAGAATTGAGTAATAAAAAATATAGTATAAACCAAATAGTATGGAAGATAAAATAAGTTGGAAAAAGGAGTTTTCTTTGGCAACGAATCGGTTTGTTTTGAAAGATCTTTTTAAGGTTATTCTTATTACCACCGTAATATTTCAGTTGTTTATAGTGCTAATCGTTTTTTTTTACCAATGGCGGCTTTATGAACTTTATGACGTCGGTATATATGGATATTTCGATCATTATCGGATTTAGTATCCTTGCTGTGTTTTCCATGCTACTTCTCGGTAATCGATATGGCGCGGAGTTTACAGTGGATACCAAGGGGATCTCGTACAAATCTGGTCTAAGAGAAAAAAGAATAAATAGAATTGTTCTTTTGCTGATGTTGCTTGCAAAGCCAAGGTCCTCAGGGGCGGCTTTTCTGGCCACGTCCAGTGAATCAGATTTTTATGAATGGAAGAACATATCTAAAATAATTCCTTATAGTGGTCCAAAAGTTATTGAGGTAAAAAATTCGTGGAGAACAGTCGTAAGACTTTATTGCACAGAAGAAAATTTTGAGAAGGTTTTGGATCTCTGCCGTAAACAACTAAAAATTTAGATGCAAAAAGTGCATGATTGAATTTGCCGTCAAAGAAAAACTTGTCATGCCAGAGGCAGATTCGCCTCTGGCGGAAAATTGTCAGCGGTGCGGCTCCGCCGTCTTTCCGAATTTTCGCGGGGAGATTTCCTCGCCACCGCAGATGGCGAAATGCGTTCGGACTAATTCAAGAATAGTGCACCAGTTAAGTCAAATAAATTGTGTTAGAATCTATAGACAGAACATGAAAGTTACCATTTTAGGAAACGGAAATTTTGGCTCTGCTTTGGCGGCACACCTTGTCCGTGTTGGGCATAATATCACTTTCGATGAAATAGGCGACTCAGAACTCATTTTTGTTTGTGTTCCTTCACACGCGGTGGTAGAGGTGTTGGAGAAGGCGCAGAAGGAAATAACCACTCAAAAAATAATCATTTGTTCCAAAGGTTTCGCCGGAGACGGGCGACTCCTGTCCGAAGTTTTGAAAGAGAAGGTTAAAAATGATATTTTTTTCCTATATGGGCCGGTCATCGCGGATGAGTTGAGGCAAGGACAATTCTCCAGCATGGTGCTGGTCGGAGGCGATGGCAAAAATGA
>CAYIEM010000029.1:0-8466 GCA_964362545.1 uncultured Candidatus Saccharibacteria bacterium | reverse complement strand
TCTTTTTTGGTGATTATTTCCACGATATCGGCGTTTTTCAATTTAGAATTGATAGTCGCTATTTTCCCGTTCACTTTGGCTCCGGCCACGTGGTCGCCCACATCGGAGTGGATGGCGTAAGCGAAATCTATCGGGCTCGAATCTTCCGGCAAGTCAATAACGTCGCCCTTGGGAGTGAAAATAAAGATGCGGTCGTTGAAAAGGTCCGTCTTTAAATGTTCCAGATATTTTTGCGGTTCATCTAGTTCATGATTTAAATTTCTCAATTCCTCAATCCACTTAAATTGAGATTTTTCATCAACGTTTTTATCCGACTTTTTTTCTTTATAGGCGAAGTGGGCAGCGATACCATAAGCCGCTTCGAGATGCATTTCTTTGGTGCGGATCTGGATTTCCGCCACTCCGCCTGAACCAGTGAAGATGGTGGTGTGAATAGAACGGTAGCCGTTAGGCTTTGGAAAAGCGATGAAGTCCTTGATTCGGCCCGGCAAAGGTCTCCAGATGGAATGGACGATGCCTAGCGTCCGATAACACTCCTCAATATTTTCTACCACTATGCGCAAAGCGACAATGTCGTACACTTTTTCTATATCCATCCCGCGTTTCTGGAGTTTCTTCCATAAGCTATACTTATGCTTCATCCGGTAATCCATCTCGATTACTTTCACTTTGTTTTTGCTTAATTCTTTTTCCAGGGTCTCTCGCACTTCTGTCAGTCGTTTTTGATATAAATCTTTTTCTTCTTTGATTAATTCTTCAATCTTCCCGTATTCTTTCGGGTAGGCGAAAGGGAAGGCGGCATCTTCTATCTCGCCTTTGAGCTTTCCCATTCCTAGACGATTGGCGAGCGGCGCGTAGACTTCAATAGATTCGAGAGCGATTCTTTCTCTCTTATCTTCGCGCAGGGGTTGCAAGGTGCGCAGATTGTGCAGTCGGTCAGCGAATTTGATAATGACTACCCGCAAATCGTTGGTCATGGCTACGAAAAATTTCCTCAAGCTCTCCACATGTCTTTCGTGTCCCCGATATTTCAAAGTTCCCAATTTCGTCACACCATTTACCAAGAAGACTATATCTTCTCCGAAATTTTTCTTCATTTCTTCTTCCTTTATTTCTGTGTCTTCCAGCACATCATGCAGTAGCGCGGCGGCCACCGTTTCCGGATCCATGCCGAAAGTCGCCACTATTTTTGCTGTTTCAAAAACGTGCGAGAAATACGGAGTTCCGTCAAGCCGTTTCTGCCCCTCATGAGCGCGCAAGGAAAAATGGTAAGCGTTTGTTACGAGCTCTTCCTCTTTCTTGGTGAGTTTCCCTTTCATTAGGTTGGTTATTTCCTTGATGCTTGGCATTAAAACAGTATAACTGATAGTTACTTTATCCAAAAGACCTTGACAAATAAGACAAAATATGCTTTACTATAAATGAACCACAAGGGAGGTTCTTATGAAAAAGTTATTTTTGGTCTTAGCAACAACAGTTGCCTTGACCACTGGGCTAGCCCAGGCCCAGACTGTCTCGTTCTTGCCCGAGAACGGGACCGAGGTGGTCGAAGGGGACCACCCCGGGATTTTTATTGGGGGGACCTTAACGTTAGGCGACACCACTAGCCTGGCGTTGGGGTTCTGGGGGGTGGTTGAGGCCATCGACGAGACCTCAGCCATGGTGTATCTCCCATGGGCGGGGGAGGTATACCAAGTGGCGGCTGTGACTGCCACTCGTCGGAATTTGTCCCTTTCCTGGGTTCACATCCCAGACTGGGACAACAGAATTGAGATCGCTGTTAGATTTCAATTCTGAAAAAAGAGGTGAGGGTCCTCTTTAAAAACCCTTAGCCGACGATTCACAAGCAGTCTGTCGGCTATTTTTATTTTATTTTATTCAATCTATCCGGTCTATAGTTTGAACACTTATTATTACTACACCTTTCTGGAATAGTTTTTGTGCCTTCCATCATCAAGCTTCCGCACATATTACAGGTCTTGCCTGTGGGTTTTGCTTTGATGGCAAATTTGCAATCAGGATAATTGGAACAAGAATAAAAAATCCCAAATCTTCCACGCCTTTCACTGATATCACCTTTTTTACAAGTCGGGCAAATCACTCCCGTTCTTTTTCTCGCCTCTTCCGCCTCGTCTTTCTTAATAAATTTGCATTTCGGATAACGCGAACAGGAGATGAAAGTCCCAGTGCCATCACGTCTTTGTTTAATAACAAGTTTACCTCCCCCAGATTTGCCTTTTTTATCGCCACATTCTGGACACATTTCTCCCGTTTCCTCCGGTCCTTTTAATTCTTTGCCGTCTAGTTGAAGTGCCCCATCGCAGTCTGGATATTTAGAACAAGAATAAAATTTGCCTCCGCGAGAAAGTTTGACAATCATCGCGCTTCCGCATTTCGGACATTTCATATTCTCCGGCGCATCGCCTAAGTTGGTCGCTTTTTCCAATTTTTCTTTAGACTTTACATCTTTTGAAAATGGTCCATAAAAATCTTTAAGCGTTTTTTCGTATTCGCGTTCACCTCGGGAAATTTCATCAAGCTCATCCTCCATCGTCGCAGTAAAGTTGTCGGATATGTAATTCATAAAATATTTTTCCAGGAAATCAGAGACCACTTCGCCGACGTCAGTGGGGAAGAGAGTTTTGTTTTCTTTACGCACGTATTCCCGGTCTTCTAGCGTTTTCATTATCGAGGCATAAGTCGAAGGTCTGCCAATGCCTCGCGCTTCTAGCTCTTTCACTAATCCTGCTTCAGAATATCTGCCTGGTGGTTCGGTAAACTTCTCTTCCTTTACTAAGTTTAGTAATTTTAAATCTTCTCCTGTCTTCACTTCCGGCAATTCCACATCTTCACCGACACTATCCCTATCTACTTCGAGCCATCCCCTGAAAAGTATTCTCGAACCTGTGGCGGTGAAATCAGGGAATTCAAAATTTAACTTGGAGAACTTGGAGGCCTTGCCTCCATTTGGAGGCAAGGCCTCCAAGTTTATATTTGCGCTTATTTTTGTTTTCAATAATTTCGCGTCAGTCATTTGCGAAGAGATGGCTCGTTCCCAGATCAGTCTGTAAAGTTTTTCTTGTTCTTCGGTCCCTGCTTCAAAATTCTCCACGTGAGTCGGACGGATAGCTTCATGCGCTTCCTGCGCGTTTTTTGATTTGGTTTTATAAATTCTCGCTTCGGCGTATTCATCTCCATACTTCTTTTTTATCAGAGAGACTATCTGCGTTTGGGCAACAGTCGCTAAATTTGTGCTGTCAGTACGCATGTAAGTGATATGTCCGGCTTCATAGAGTCTCTGCGCTATTTGCATTGTTCTTGAGGGAGAATACCCGAGCCTAGAGCTTGCCGTTTGTTGCAGGGTAGAAGTAGTGAAAGGAGCGAGGGGTGTTCTTTTTTGTTCGGATTCCTTCACTTCAGTTACCTGCCAACTTCCTTCTTGTCCGGCTTTAAATATTTTTTCAACTAACTCTCCATCTCTGGGTTCATCTTTGCAAACGAGTGTTAATTTTCCTTTTTTCAGAGTTTCGAAAAGGCCGAACAATTTCCAGTATTTTTCGGAAACAAAAGCGCGAATTTCACGTTCGCGTTCCATGATGATGCGTAGCGCTGGGGACTGCACTCGTCCTGCGGAGAGTCCATAGCGCACTTTTTTCCAAATGAGCCCTGAGAGATCATAGCCAACGAGCCTGTCTAACACCCTTCTTGCTTCCTGAGCTTTCCTTAATGCTGTATCTATGTCGCGAGGATTTTTCAATGCCTCTTCTATCGCTTCTTTCGTTATCTCGTGGAAGGTTACGCGTCTTATGTGTGCTTTTATTTTTTTATCCTCACCCAATAATTCTTTTATGTGCCAAGCTATGGCTTCTCCTTCGCGGTCTGGGTCTGTGGCTAAAAGTACCTCTGTAGCTTTCTCTGCAAGGTGTTGGAGTTCGTGAACTATTTTTTCTTTGCCTTTGGAAATTTCGTAATGAGGAATAAAACCAGCTTCTATGTCTATGGCTTGTTTGTTTGATTTAGGCAGATCGCGGATATGCCCGACAGACGCGCGCACAGTGTAAGCGCCCTCCAAATATTTTTCGATAGTCTTCGCTTTTGATGGCGATTCAACGATTAAAAGTTTCATCCTTCCAGTATTACACGAATTATATTTTTTTTGCAAATTAGGCCAATCTTATTTCTCCCAATTCTTCTTTTATCAACTCTTTTATTTCCATAATGGAAAGTATTGCGTTTGCGTTGGCTGTAGGCATCTTCATGGCGCGGATTAGGTCGTCTCGGGGGACAGGTTCGCGGAGAAGTTTTACCACCATCGTTTCTTCTGGTGACAAGTCTTCGAAGAGCCTCGCTTGTTTTTCTTTCTCATTTTTTGGTAATTCAAATCCTAAGGCTTCCAGTACGTCTTCGGCACATGTTACGGGCGTGGCACCCTGTCGTATGAGTTTGTTTGTGCCTTTTGAATTAGAAGAAAAAATCGATCCGGGGACGGCCAACAAATCTCTATTGTATTCTGTTGCTAATCTCGCTGTGATGAGAGTACCCGATCGTTCTTCTGCTTCTATAATAAGCACTGCTTTAGAAATGCCCGCCATCAGGCGATTACGCATGGGGAAACTCCACTGAGTCGCTTTGAAATCGGGTTCGAATTCTGAAATCAAGCATCCGCCATTTTCTACCACTTCTCTCATTAGTCGAATATTTGTTTTCGGATATATTGCAGTCTCCCCTAGTCCTGAGCCGGGGAAAACTAAAGTTTTAAGTCCGACTTGCATCGCTTTCTTGTGTGAAATGGTGTCTATGCCTATGGCAAAACCGGAAACTATCGCTATGGGGTAACCCTTGAGTCCAGAGATTATTTTTTCACAGGCGTCTTTTCCATAGGAAGTGAACTTACGGGAACCGACGATGCATAGGTGGATTAATTTCTCACTAGGCAGATCGCCTATTATATAGAGTTGCTCTGGAGGTTGGGGAATTTCTAGAAGCGCTTTCGGAAATTCTTTTTTTGGAATTTTTCTTATTTTCATGTTTCGCGAGAAATATCTTTTAAAAACCGCACATAATTTTCTGCTGAAAATTTGTTATGCTCGGCTCGCCAGCCTGCGCAATGCTTTTTAAAAGTTATTTTCCGCTTCACATTATAACAGGTTTGATATACAATAGACATTATGCTAGACATCAAATTCATTCGCGAAAATAAAGATATAGTGCAAGAAGGTGCCAGAAAAAAGCGCATTGATATTGACATTGAGAAATTGATAGCCCTTGACGATGAACGATTAAAACAACTCAAAGAGGTGGAAGATTTGCGAAGCGAAGTAAACAGGGTTTCGAATGATATCTCCCGCAATCAAGACACAGCGCTAAAAATACAGCTTATTGAAGAAATGCGTGTCGTTAAGGAAGATATAAAGGCCAAAGAAGAAAAATTGAAAGCGATAATGGAAGAATGGCAAAAACTCATGTTGCAAGTGCCCAATGTTCCGGATATTTCCGTTCCTGATGGAGAAGGCGAAGAAGAAAACCAAGAAATTAGAAGTTGGGGAGAAAAGCCCGTGTTTGGTTTTACTCCTAAAGACCACGTGGCTATATTGGAGGATCTTGATCTGGCCGACTTTGAACGAGGCGCGAAAGTTTCTGGTTTCCGCGGATATTTTATGAAAAATGACGGAGCTCTACTGTTCTTTGCTCTTTGGCAATATTTTTTAGATTATTTTGTAAGTCTTGGATATACTCCTATGATAGTGCCATCACTCGTGCGAAGAGAAACGCTAGTAGGCACGGGATACATTCCTGGCGGTGAGGAAGACTTATATAAAACACAGGATGGAGAGTATTTAGCTGGTACCGCAGAGGTCGCCGTGATGTCTTATTTTGCTGGAGAAGTTTTGAAGAAAGAATCACTACCCAAAAGAATTATTGCTTTTTCTCCTTGTTTTAGACGTGAGGCGGGAAGTCATGGAAAGGACGTAAAAGGAATTATCAGAGTTCATGAGTTTTTCAAACTTGAACAAATTTTATTATGTGAAGCTAACCACGAAGTATCTGCCAAATTTCACGAAGAAATAACCAATCATGTAGAGCACTTGATGCAAGAGCTCCAAATTCCTTATCATGTGGTGGCGAATTGTGGAGGTGACCTAGGGCTCGGTCAGGTCAAGAAATACGATATAGAAACTTGGATGCCTTCTCAAAAAAAATATCGCGAGACTCACTCCTCATCTTATTTTCATGACTTTCAAGCCCGCAGACTCAATATTAAATATAAAGATGAAGACGGAAAATCAAGATATGTGCACTCGTTGAACAATACAGCCTGCGCCACTTCCAGGTTGCCGGCGGCCATCCTTGAGAATTATCAGCAGGCCGACGGTTCTGTTAAAATCCCGGAAGTCCTGAGGAAATATATGGGCGGTAAAGATTTCATAAAAAAATAGCGCTAAACTGGAATGAAGAAAAGCAATATCTTTAATTCTCCTCGTCTTCTAGGGTTTAGAAAGGAAAAACGCAGAATTTTAATAAAAAAAATAATTTTTCGTACGTTTGTAGTTTTTTTATTTTTGATTGGACTCTCTTTCCTTTCTAAATGGCAAAAAATAAATATTGATAGTATCAATATCATTGGCAATAAAGTAATAGAGGTAAAAGAAATTGAAAATGTTATAAAAGAAAACATAAACGGTAATTATTTTTGGTTTTTCCCGAAGGCTAATTTTTTGCTTTATCCGAAAAAGACGATAGAAGAGGAACTCTTTCAAAGATTCAAAAGGATAGATGCTATGTCTTTGAATGTGATTAATTTTAAAACCTTGGAGGTGTCTTTGTCTGAAAGGATAGCTCTATACACTTGGTGCGGGGTCACACCATATAGGCCAAACGAAGAAAAAGAAAGATGTTACTTTTTAGATGAAAATGGTTTCATTTTTGATGAAGCGCCATATTTTTCCGGAGAGGTATATCTAAAATTTTACGGCGGAGTAGGTGTGAATGAGGGAAGTCCATCCGGCTTATATTTTATTGAACCCAATTTCAAGAGATTGATTGCGCTGAGGGAAATGGTCGAGGATGGAGGAATAAAGCCGGCAGTATTTTATATTGAAGACAGTGGAGATGTTAGAATGTTTTTGTCTTCTTTATACAAGTCTCGGATGGGTCCCGAGATAATTTTAAAAATGGAATCCGATTTTAATAAAATAGTAGAAAATTTGCAATCGGTGCTTGCCACAGAGCCGCTACGAAAAGATTTTAAAGATAAATACGCTTCGCTTTTATATATAGATCTTAGGTTTGGCAACAAAGTCTACTACAAATTTCAATAGCATGAGTAATTTTTGGAAAAAACTAAAAAAGCCCATTTTTTGTTTGGCGCCGATGGCTGATGTGACAGATTGTGCCTTCAGGCAGGTGATAGCTAAATATGGAAAACCAGATGTGTTTTGGACCGAATTTGTTTCAGCCGACGGTCTAGCTCACAAAGATGCCAGAAAAAAGCTTCTGATTGACTTGAAATTTTCTAAGAATGAGCATCCTATTGTGGCGCAGATATTCGGCTCAAATCCGGAAAATATTAAAAAAGTCTCCGCACTTTGTAAAAAACTTGGTTTTGATGGGATAGATATAAATATGGGTTGTCCGCATAAATCTGTCGAAAAACAATGTGCTGGTGCAGGAATGATAAAAAATCCAAAACTCGCTCGTGAAATAATCAGAGCTGCGAAATTGGGAGCTCCTCTATTACCTGTGTCTGTAAAAACTCGCATCGGTTATAGTAAGAATGAAATTGAAATCTGGATACGGGAACTTTTGGAAGAAGATTTAGCGGCGTTGACGGTGCATTTGCGTACTCGCAAAGAAATGTCTAGCGTGCCTGCGCACTGGGAAGAGATGAAAAGGATTGTCGAGATTCGCGATGAGGTTTACTTTACCAAAGGCAGAGTGGGAGATAAGACTTTAATAATTGGTAACGGTGATGTCTTAGATCTTGAAGACGGTAGAAGAAAATGTACAGAGTATGGTTGTGATGGAGTGATGCTTGGTCGGGCAATATTTGGAAACCCGTGGCTTTTTAATATTGAAGTGTCAAAGGCTGCCTTTGACACTAGAAAAAAGTTGGAAGTTTTGGTAGGGCATACGAAGCTTTTTGAAAAATTGCTCGGCAAACACAAGAATTTCGCAATTATGAAAAAACATTTCAAAGCGTATGTTAATCAATTCGAAGGAGCCAAGGAATTGCGCATTAAATTGATGGAAACAAAAAATGCAAAAGAGGTAGAAAAAATCATCAATGATTTCTTGATAACATAATGACCACGACCGTTGCCATAATGTTATTATCAAGTTTTTTAATATTTTCTAGAGTTTTTATTGAAATTTTGTTATAGTTGATTCATGCATGATTTAGCGCTATATCGCAAATATAGACCCGGAAGCTTCGAGGAGGTCATAGGGCAAGACCACATAGTGGAT
>CAYIEM010000028.1:0-9099 GCA_964362545.1 uncultured Candidatus Saccharibacteria bacterium | reverse complement strand
AAACTTTTTGCAGTTTTGAAGGCTTATCAGGATTATCACCCCAAAAAGTCTAATGTCCAATTTAACCTCCCTCTGCCATTTTTCAAGAAAGTGTTAGTTAAAATAATAGTAAATAAGTTCAGAGGATATGCATCTCGCCGTGAAGAATTTCGGTTATTGCGATCAAATACATTCGCTATGGCTAGGCGTTTATTTAGGCATATGGGGACTTTATTATCGGATCAGGGAATTATAGAGCATCCTGACGATGTTTTTTATTTGCAAATGGAAGAAATTATGCACCCAGATGCTGAGAATAATAATGATCTGTCAAAGGTGATAAAAGAGAGAAAGGAAGAGTATAAATTATATAAGACAATTACTTCGCCGTCCCATTTTTCCACGATTGGTGGGAGGCCACCTATAACCAAAGATTCTGTAACAGTTCAACAAAAGACCGTTTATGCTCGTCCGGCCTCGCCAGGAAAGATAAAAGGTAGAATAAAAGTATTTAAAGAGTTTTATATGCCATCTGAAGTGGATTTTGACATATTGGTCACATCACATACCGATCCAGGATGGACTTCTCTCATAGCGCTTTCTAAGGGGCTTATAATTGAACATGGAGGAGTGTTGTCACATGCTTCTATAGTGGCTCGAGAACTTGAAATACCTGCAGTAATTGGTGCTGCAGATTTAGTTGGTACGCTTACTGACTATCAAATGGTAGAGATAGATGGATCGACTGGAGTAATTAAATTATTATAATAATATGAATATTAAAATATATCAACCTGATTTTTCTACTACAAATGAGCTTAATAAGCTTTTACAGAAGAAATATGGTAAAAGTAATAATTTTGATTACTTTTTAGATGATTTTAATAAAGCTTTTAATTTTTGTCTGCATAATGAGAATATTAATTTTTATCCAATTACTGGATTAAAAGAGAAGGATCTGGTTGCTCATATTGCGCTTATTATCGATAAAAGATTACCTAAAGGAGAAGCTTTCTTCGGCTTTTTGGAAGTCCCCAACGATGTTTCAGTTTTTAACTCAATTTGGAACTATCTAAAAGAAGAAGCAGAGAGGAGAGGAATTTCGGTTCTAAAGGGTCCCGTAAATGGAAGTATCTGGCATCAATACCGCTCTATTAAAGAAACTGACGGCTCTGATTTTTTTAAGACAGAGTTATTCTGTGGATTATACTATTATAATTTTCTAGCATCGAACAAACCGAGTGCAGAAATATCTTATTATTCTGGGTATCGTGAAAAGTATGATGTTGTTCTGCAAATAATTGGCGAAGATGCGTACAAAAAAATTGAAGCCACTGATTTTTCTATAACTGCAAAGAATCAAATAACGTCACAAGAATTAAAAAAAATTGCTGATATTTCTAAAACGATTTTTAATAAAAGTTGGGGCTATACTGAATTAGATGAGACGGAATTGATGCAGTTATATTCATCCGAGAAGTTAAACACCCATCTTAACACTCTGTACTTTTTATACAAAGGGAAAGAAGTAATTGGATTCTGTAGCACATCTAAAGAAAATGATGATACGCTTATTCTCAAAACAATAGGAATTCTACCATCTTATCAGGGCTTGGGATTAGGAAATGCTATGGCTTATAAAATTCATCTAGATGCTAAAAAAGATGGTTACAAGAAGATAATTTATGCATTAATTAGAGAGGGTAATAACATTAAGAATTATCCACAGGAAGAAGTGATAATATTTCGCCGTTATAGTGCATTTGAATTTAATATATGAAACTAGGACTACTTATTCTTGTATCTTCCTTATTTATTTTAGGAACCGAGTTGCTAAAAAGAAAATTTTCGTTGCCAGTTGCTTTTACAAGAAGAGTAATACATGTTGGCACAGCGATAGTTGCGGGAGTGGCACCTTTATTTGCCACAAGAGAGCAGATTATTTTAGTTAGTATAATCTTTACCATTGTCTTGTTTTTTGGACGTATTTACCATTTGTTTTTGGCAATTCATTCTGTAGAAAGACATACTTTTGGAGAAATATTCTTACCTTTAGGTGTCGTGGTTACCGCCTTCTTTTTCTTACCCCACAACATATTAGCATTTCAATTTGGTATCTTTGTCATGGGGATCTCTGACGGGTTTGCTGGTTTAATCGGAGAAGGGTTCGGTAAAAATTATTTCAAATTATTGAACAGCAGGAAAAGTGTTGAGGGAACATGTACCTTTTTTGCAACAAGTTTAATCTTAACTTTTCTATTTGTTTCAGATTTTGACTATAGAATTTTAGCTATCCCATTTATTCTTACCACTACTGAGTTTTTTTTAAAATACGGTCTAGACAATTTAGTATTACCAATACTGGGTGCATATTTAATGCACTTTCTTATATAATATTCATATGTCAAGATTGAGCCTTTAGATGAAACGGTCAAGTAGAAGTTGAGTCGTTATTTGAACCTGAGGCGGCAAAGGATGAGCCGAAAAAACCACGAGGATCTGAACAAGCGGAAAAAGAAGAGGTAAATATGTTTCGTATTCCCGAATATAAAGGAGCCTTGTGAGTTTTTTCTTAATTTGCGTTTGGCATTTCTGCCGAATTTTTGATAAAGTAAGCTCTAGCCTTGTTTAAGAGGCACTCATGAAAAAAGATACAAACGACATAGAAAGAGAAATAGAAAGATTGGAAGCGGAGACACAAGAAATGGGTTTTTGGAATGACAAAAATAAAGCGCAACTGACGCTAAAAAGAATTGCTGAACTTAAAAATGCAAAAGAGGGGCTCGGTAGGTATGACAAAGGTAGCGCTATCATTACGATAATCTCTGGAGCCGGAGGAGATGATGCTGAAGATTTTACGAGAATGCTTCTCAATATGTATTTGAAGTATGCCGACAAAAAAGGCTGGGGTGTGTTTTTTATTCATGAAAACAAAAATGAACACGACGGCTACCGGAACGTTTCTTTCGAGATAGACGGCAAAGGCGCTTATGGAATGCTAAAAAACGAATCAGGAGTGCATCGCCTAGTCCGTATCTCTCCATTTAACGCCAAAAAGCTTCGCCACACTTCTTTTTCTCTGGTGGAAGTCTTACCGAAGTTTTCTAAAATGGAAGAGAAAGATTTTGCCATTTCTCCCAACGATTTAAAGATAGAATATTCGCGTTCGAGTGGTCCGGGCGGGCAGAATGTGAATAAAAGGGAGACGGCGGTCAGACTGGTGCACATTCCGACGGGTATTGCCGTACATGCCACCGGGGAGCGCAGTCAGGAACAAAATCGTGAACGAGCGATGTCGATTTTGCGGGCTAAAATTTTCAAAATAGCGGAAGAAAAGAAAAAAAGCGTGGAGGAATCAATGAAATTGAAAAATACCGAGATAGAATGGGGGAATCAGATTCGCTCGTACGTTCTACACCCCTATAAAATGGTCAAGGATCACCGAACAAACGTAGAAACCAGCGATACCAATGCGGTTTTGAACGGCGAGTTGGATATTTTTATTGATCCCGTACAAAGCAGGTCGTCCCAAGGTGACCGTAGCACTTGCTAAGCGCGAGGGCGGTTTTGTTCGGGATTGAGGCAGAGAAAGGTTTATAATATAGAGTCACATTGTTAATAATATTTTATATATCTCATGGAGGGGCAATACAATATTTTAGGGGGGGTGAAATTAAGGGTGATGGACTCGAAAGAAGGGCAGCTGATTCAGAATCAGATGAATACCAAGATCATTCCGAAGATCGGGAGAACAAAGATGACCTTGAAGGAGAACTATCTGAAGATAATGAAGCCGAAATTGACGAAGATCCAGTAAATGATAGGTACAAGGATCTAGATCCAGATAATTATCCAGAAGAAACCCCAGAAGGGCCGGTTTGGCCTCCAGTGTAACTCGTGATAGTTTTCTCTTGATTCTGTAGATACATTGTATATACTTACAATATGACAACAAAAGTTCAAAAGTGGGGGAATAGTTTGGCCATGCGTTTACCGAAAGAATTGGCTGATAATTTTAATCTCAGGGCTGGCTCGGAGGTTACATTTGTTACTACCCGTGGGAGTGACAGTTTCTCAGTCCAGCCAAAAATTAAAATAAAAATTCCTAAATATACTTTGGAGGATTTAGTGAAAGGCATTACTAAAAAGAATCGGCATAAAGAATTTGATTGGGGAAAGCCCATGGGCAAGGAAGTATGGTAAAAACTATCAGGTTTGGTTTATTTGGGTAATTTTTTTTTAATTTATGATACAATAGGAGAGTGATCCCGAACTGAACTTACTATGTTTTATACTTATGTGTTAAAAAGTAAGAAAAATGGTAATTTGTATACGGGATACACAAATAATCTGCGGAAGCGCTTCAAAGAGCATTCTGAGGGTAAATCTTTATATACCAAAGGACGTGGTCCTTTTGGGTTAATATATTACGAGGCTTGTCTCAATGAAAGCGACGCGAAGAACCGTGAATTATATTTAAAGTCGGGTAGGGGCAAGCTTTATTTAAAGCAACGATTGAAGCGCTTCCTGTTCAGTACGGGATAATCCCGTACGAAATAGTAGACGCAGATAGTGATAAAATGTATTTATTAACAAATTTAATTAATAACAAAGATAAACCAGTTGCTTTTCTGCGTCTGCGTCTATTTTGTACGGGATGATTTACTTCAACAACGTTTCCAAAATTTACAACGAGGATTCGGTGGCGCTCGATGATGTCACTTTGACCATTCTGGCCGGGGAATTCGTCTCGGTGGTGGGGCATTCCGGCGCAGGAAAAACCACTCTCATTAAAATGATTTTAGCGGACGATTTTCCTACTGAAGGAACTATTTTTTTTGATTCGATAAATGTGCCCAAATTAAAAAATAACGATTTGACCAAACTAAGACGCAGGATCGGGGTGGTGTTTCAAGATTTTAAGTTGCTTGGGAACAAAACCGCTTATGAGAATATCGCCTTTGCCATGGAAGCTGTCGGCAAAACGAACGAGGAGATAGAAAGCGATGTCCCACATGTGTTAGAACTTGTAGATCTAAGCAACAAGGTGTCACATTTTCCAAACCAAATGTCTGGAGGAGAGCAACAGCGTCTCGCTATCGCGCGCGCTATTATCAACCAACCGGAGTTGATCATCGCGGATGAGCCCACAGGTAATCTAGATGCGATCAACACATACGAAATAATACAAATTTTGAAAAAAATAAATGATTTAGGTACAACAGTCATTTTAACGACGCACAATAAAGGGGTCATTGATTCTGTAGGCGGGAGGGTGATTACAATGGAAAAGGGTAAAATTGTCAGGGATGACAAAAATGGCAAGTATGTTATATAATTGAATTTTATATGATAGCGACCGAAGTAAAGAGAATCATAAAAGCTGGGTTTGTCAATTTTTGGAGAAGTGGGGTTATTTCTTGGGCCGCTGTTCTCATAGTCACTGTTACTTTATCTGTCATTACCTCGATTATCTTGCTCAATGCGGCACTCTACTCGTCACTTAGCCAGATAAAGGATAAAGTGGACGTGACTATTTATTTCGTCGTTGATGCTCCTGAAGGCAAGATCATTTCTTTAAAGGAGTCTTTAGAAAAGTTGCCGGAGGTGGATAAAATATCTTACGTAAGCGCAGACGAATCCCTGAGACTTTTCAGAGAGCGTCACAAGAATGATTATCCGACCATAGCAGCCCTAGATGAAATAGGAGATAATCCTCTGGGGGGATATCTTAATATCAAAGCAAAGGAGGTTTCTCAATATGAAAGTATCGCTAACTTCATGAAAGGAGATAATGCTCTTGTGCTCGGCTCTGCCTCTATCATAGATAAAGTAAATTATCACCAGAATAAAATAGTTATAGATAGGTTAAACAACATAATGTCCGGTGCACGAAAGCTCGGGCTACTTATCACTCTAGTTTTGATAACCGTCTCCATAATTATTACTTTCAACACCATTCGGTTGACTATTTTTATATCTAAAGAAGAGATAGGCGTAATGCGCCTGGTAGGAGCTTCCAAAATGCGTATCAGAGGACCCTTTATGGTAGAAGGAGCCGTTTATGGTATTATTGCCACGATCCTGACTTCGATTATTTTCTGGCCAGCGACAGTATACTTTGGCAACAATATGACCAATTTTTTAGGGCTAGACATGTACGATTACTACACCTCAAACTTTCTCCAGATCTTCATAATTATTTTATTATCAGGTGTTTGCTTAGGTATTATTTCAAGTTTTATCGCAACCAGAAAATATTTGAATAAATAATCATTCAAAATAATGAAAACGAGCAAACAAACAAAATATATATTTGTGGTGGGGGGGGTCATGTCAAGTGTGGGAAAAGGCATTACCTCGGCTTCCATTGGGAAGATTTTACAGTCTCGCGGATACCTTGTTGCTAATCTAAAAGCGGACATGTACGTCAACATTGATGCTGGCACAATACGTCCAGCCGAGCACGGAGAGGTTTTTGTGGGAGAAGATGGAGTGGAGGCCGACCAAGATTTGGGCAACTACGAAAGATTTACCGACCAGACTTGCATTAGGGACGATTACATTACTACTGGTCAGATTTATCAAGAGGTAATTCGTCGAGAAAGAAACCTAGAATATGGCGGCGAGGATGTGGAAGTCTATCCTGACATACCAAAAGAAATAATCAGACGCATAGAACTATGCCAAAAGAAAAACAAATCAGAAATTACCATAGTGGAATACGGTGGCACCGTCGGGGAATATCAGCTCCATCCGTTTTTAGAAGCTACCAGAATGATGAAATCAAAGAACCCTTCAGATGTTTTTATTATTTTAGTAAGTTACCTTCCTACGCCATCGCTTCTCGGCGAGCAAAAATCAAAACCGACTCAACGAGCAGTGATTGATCTACATTCTATGGGGCTCAATCCGGATTTCGTAATTTGTCGATCAGATCGGCCCGCGACAGAGGATATAAAAAGAACCATCGGCAATGTATGTAGTCTGCCGGTAGAAAAAATAATTTCCGCGCCCGATGTTTATTCTATTTATGATGTGCCAGTTAATTTCGAAAAGGAGAATCTCGGTGCTACGTTGCTTAGGACCTTAGGGTTGCCAGAAAGCCAAAAAGATTTAAAAAAATGGACTGCTTTTGTGGGCAAGGTGGAAAAAATAAAAAAGAGAATTCGAATCGGTATAGTCGGAAAATATTTTAATTTCAAATCATGCAGGGACACATATATTTCCGTAATAGAATCCATAAATCATGCCAGCTGGTCCTTGGGTTACAAGGCCGAAATTGTATGGCTTGATTCGGAAAGGTATGAAAATAAAAATAACAATAAGAAAAAACAATTAAGAGAACTCGATAAGCTAAATGGTATTATAGTTCCGGGGGGTTTTGGCAGTAGGGGTGTAGAGGGTATGATTCTGGCGGCAGATTATACCCGCAGGAAAAAGATTCCTTATTTCGGATTATGCTTAGGCATGCAGATATTAACTATTTCTTATGCCCGCAATGTCTTAGGGCTGAAAGACGCCAACTCTACAGAGATGAACGCAAGTACCGTCGATCCAGTGATTTCTACCATGATTGACCAAGTCGATAAAATAAAGAATAAGAATTATGGCGCAACGATGCGTCTTGGGGCTTATCCTTGTGTTTTAAAGAAGGATAGCGTTGCAATGGCGGCTTATGGTGTTTCCAAGATTTCTGAACGTCATCGACATCGATATGAAGTAAATGGAGACTACATTGCGCGTTTGGAGAGGGCAGGGCTGGTATTTTCTGGCAGATCCCCCAGTGGAATTTTAATGGAAATAGCTGAACTTCCCAAAAAAGATCATCCATTCTATTTAGGTACCCAATTTCATCCGGAATTCAAATCTCGTCCCCTTTCTCCCCATCCTCTTTTTGTAGCTTTTCTAAAAGCGAGTGTCGGAAAAAATAAATAGGTCTCAATTTTCCCTTAAACAATTCTTTTATTTGGAGCGATGCATACAGCCGGCCCAGCAACAAGGTCGGTGTTTTTCTTTCATTCTAATCTTTCAGGGGATTTTCTTCTTTTGTTCTCCAATTTATCTCAAAAGAAATAGAATATTTGTTTTTAATTTTCCATTTAGAAAATCTAAAACATAAAAACTGGAATTTATTTTCCGAAATTTTACCAAACCCGAATCTATTCAAAGTTAATTCTACATCGATAACCATACTCTCTTAAGTATACTATCCCTTTTAAAAAAACAAATGCTAGCTATGTGGCGCGAAGTTGGAACCGCGATTATTTCGACAACACAATTTCATTAACCACCAACTTTGGTTCTGTACCAACTTCTCTGTAAACTAAAATCCAAGCCGGGGTCTCGACGTTCTTCCTGTAAGTATTCATGGCCTCAATATTTTCCCAAACAGTCAAGATACGCCATATTTCAGATTCGTTAACGTCTTGCACTAAATAGGAATCAAGCAGTGAATCAGGCAAACTCTTCTTAGCTACTCTTTCGTAAGCATTTTGAAATAAAGACCATTTATCTTTATTTACTTTACCTTCGATAATTGTTATGATTTTTTTATTCATAATTTGCTATAAGTGTCACTTTTTTCTCTCGTTCCCAGCCTTTCACTTCGGCACATTCGGCTTACTAGCTTCAGTACCTGTTACCACAACTATATATTTTATTTATTTTAAGCAAAGTGCAGTTTTCTTTTTTCGTGGCCATTTCTTCACTTCGGCCTCCCTTCTTCTTGCCTCTTTTAATGTTTCAAACTTTTCTGAGTATTTTAGAGTCACAGGTCGGCGGATTTTGGTGTAATGGGCACCCCATTTTGAATCATTGTGTTGCCCCAATCTCCTTTCTAAGTTGTTCGTGCAACCAACATATAAGGATTTATCGGAACATTCGAGGATGTAAGTGAAATACATATTTTATTTTACCTCGTCGTTCTTCCTTTGTCAGGACTCGCTCGGTATCTTCGTCACATTACTAAATTTTCTCAGGCCGAAGGCTCTGAGGAGCTTTGCGACGAAGAGCTGTGTCTCCTGAACAAAATCCGAACTTTTTTCCAAAACAATCCGGATGCAGAATGATGCGCGCCTCGTCCGCTCCCTGCGGTCGCGGGAGCAAAAACCAAAAATT
>CAYIEM010000027.1:0-9166 GCA_964362545.1 uncultured Candidatus Saccharibacteria bacterium | reverse complement strand
AGATATTTTTGATCGATATTTAACTTGGCCAAGAGTTTTTGTAATCCGGGACGCGGAGATCTTCTTAGCACCTTCATCCCGAAATATGATATTGCTCTATTCTCGCCAACGAGCGGGACCAAGTCGGAGAGGGTAGCTAGGCCTGCCATATCCAGCAACCATTTTTCCCAGCCTTTTTTTACTTTATAAAACTCTCCATATTTTTTTATAAACCCTTGTACTAGTTTAAACACCACTCCGGCGCCACACAACATTTTTTCGGGATAATTATCCGTTTTTGGATTTAAAATCGCATAAGCCTGAGGCAAGACCTCAGGGGGTAGGTGGTGGTCGGTAATTATAATATCAATACCATCTTCTTTCGCCCGCACAACTTCTTCTACTGCAGTGATGCCAAGATCTATTGTTATCAATAATTTAACTCCATTTTTTACAAATTGTTCTATGGCTTCCATGTTGAGCCCGTACCCTTCGCCATTTCTGCTTGGAATATACACTTCATAATTTTTATAACCTATTTTTTTAAACAAATCCTCTAGGACTACCGCGCCTGGAATCCCATCGCAATCATAATCAGCATAAACGATTATCTTTTCTTTATTTTCTATAATCTCAAAAAGCTTCACACATGCTCTCTCCATGTCCCTCATCTCAAATGGATCATGCATGTCTCGCTCATAATCAGGGTTTAAAAAGATATCAGCTTGCATTTCATCTGTTATCCCTCGTTTATAGAGCAATGCTCGCAACAGCTCTTCGTACTTTTGCATAAGTGAAATTTTAACATATATGCTAAAATATATCTTATGGAAAAAGACACTTGCATTTTTTGTAAAATTGTAAAAAAAGAATTACCAGCCTATGTGGTTTACGAAAACGACAATTTCCTGGCGTTTTTGGACATATATCCGCTAGCTCCGGGTCATGTTCAAATCATACCGAAAAATCATTACCGTTGGGTTTGGGATGTGCCAAATATTGGAGAATATTTCGAGGTCGCTAAAAAAGTAGCCTCAGCCCAAAAAAAAGCTTTCCACGCAGAAATTGTACGCTCTCAGGTCTATGGTGAAGACATCCATCACGCCCATATTTGGGTCTGGCCAGAAACGGTAGGTAACGAAAAAGATTTGGAAGAAAACAAGCAAAAAATTATCGAAGCGCTTTGATGCCGGGCAGGGTGCCGTTGACCAAGAAATCCAGCGTAGCTCCTCCGCCTGTCGAAACAAAAGAAAATTTATTCTCCATTTTCATCTTCGAAATTACTCCTACGGTATCACCACCACCGATTATGCTCTCCGCTTTCGAAGAAGCTATTAATTTTAGAACCTTCTTAGTAGACCCACCAGCCAGAGATTCGTATTTTCCAAGCGGACCATTCCATAAAATCAATTTTGAATTTTTAATATAAGGTTTTAATAGGTCAACAGATTTACTACCTATGTCTAAAATAAATTCATCTTTTTTTACTTCATTTGTTTTTCTATTTATTAATTTACTTTGAGAACAAACAACGACATCAATGGGTAAAATTAATTTTTTGTTTTTCAAAAATTTTTCTATACCAAAATTGCCTTCTTCAAAAAGAGACTCGCCTATTTCCCAACCTTTGACTTTTAAAAAAACATTCAATAAAGCTCCGCCAACAAAGATAAAATCTGCTAATTTCAGATATTTTTTAATCAGAGGCATTTTCGTAGAAAACTTGGCGCCACCGAGAATAAAAAGAAATGGATGTTTGGGTTTCTTAAAGGCTTGAGATAGATTTTTTACTTCTTCTTCTAGTTGAAAACCAGCATAAGAGGGCAAAAGTTTTGGTAATAAAGCGACGGAAGCGTGCGCGCGATGAGAAACGGAAAAAGCGTCGTTAATATAAATATCACCCATCACTCGAAGTTTTTTGGCAAAAAACAAGTCATTTTTTATTTCACCCGGAAATTTTCTGATATTTTCGAAAAATTCTATTTTCGACTTTGAATGTTTGTAAATCTTAAAAAACTGATTAATTACTGGGGAAAGTTTCTGGGAACCATCTTTCCCTAAATGAGTTAAAAAAATAATTTTATTTACTCCTTTTTTAATCAAAAAATTTATGGTGGGCAAAGATTTTCGTATTCTGAAATCATCTTCTACTTTCCCTTCTTTTATAGGCACGTTAAAATCAACCCGCAATAGAACAGTCTTGCCTTTTAAATTTTTTATTCGCCTGATGCTTCGCATATTTTTACAATTTTAGAAAACTTTTCTTGATTTAGACTCGCATTGCCCACAAGCACACCATCAGCACTTTCATGTTTCAAAAAATCACCGACATTTTTATCATTTACCGAACCCCCATATATAATACTAGACATCTTTGTCTTTATACCGAACTTGTCAACGAGAACCTTGCGGATGAAAATACTCATCTCCAAAAAATCTTCTGGGGTCGCATCTTTACGGCCGATGGTAGTGGAAATCGCCCAGACCGGTTCATAAGCGATGATGACTCTTGAAATGGATTCCTTGGAGACTCCACTTAGGCATCCCTCTAGTTGCGCTTTTACTAAACTAAAATAGCTATGATCTTCATCACGGGCATTTTCTCCGACACATAGTATCGGCCTGAGTCCAGATGTTAGCGAAGATTTTACCTTCTTGTTTATCTCAATATCTTTTTCTCCCATAGCTCGTCGCTCAGAGTGACCAAGTATCACATATTTTGCGCCCAAATTGCAAAGCATCTCCCCCGAGACCTCTCCTGTGTAGGCACCTACTTCTCCCCAGAACGCATCCTGAGCACCTAGAGAGATTTTTTTAGAAATTTTTTTTAGTTTTTCTAAATATATAAAAGGTGGACAAACTACGACTTGGGTTTTCCTGATTCCAGACAGAAGTTTTACAGTACCAGCAAATAACTTCCCTGCTTCTTTCAAGGTCATCGGATTCATTTTCCAGTTGGCAATAACTATTTTTTTAGACATAAATTTATTGTATCATAGTGCTCCCTATTCGCTTTCACCCCAACCCTGCACACTCCAAGCGCCGGATGGACCGCCGGTGAAATTAACATCAGGAAGACCAGATTCATAAGTAATAGTCGAGTTATTTTGTAAATGCACTCTCCAGCCAGTGGCTTCTTTAACTCCGGCATTATTATTAGTTATTTCAATCGTCCCATAAGGAGCATAAGCTATCCCCGCCGTAATGTTATTCTCCAAGTCGATAGCATCGGAAGTTCCTACCCGCTGCGAAAGAAACATCAGATAACTTCCAGGCTGACCGGAACCAGAAGCGAAAGAAGAATTATTCAATTCAATCTCACCGGCGGAAGTGCTTCCTTTGACCCCCGCCAACAGCACGCCACTTGTGTTTCCATAACTTGGAGATAATCTAACTTTTGATGAATTGTTAAAGTAGACTTTCCCAGTAACCCAAATCGTCCCTGTCATAATCAATTCAGCCGTATTGTTAAGAGTTAAATTACCGTTGATTTTTTTGGGACCCAAAGTTTGACTGCCACTGTTATAAGTTTGAGAACTAATCGTTCCTCCGGCTATCGCCTCTTGTTCCCAAGCAGTTATCTGCGCATCGGAAATAGGAAAGGGTACAGGAGATGGGTCTACATAATTGGTCGGATTAGGCGTGGTTTGCGATCCTAGAATAGTACAAGATGTTTGGGTGTCATAAGTCGCATTGCCATTAATGGTGCAAGAAGAAATGCTGTCCGACACGGCATTGCCTGCGACTGTGCCGCGCAAAAGACTTGCGGAAAAACTGTTGCGCCCTACAGTGATGTCTTCCAGAAAATGCGCGTTAGCGTCACCATTGACCGATACCGCGTCAATTTTCCCTGTTGCGCCGGCCACTATCGCCGTTTCGGTAATTGTCGCGCCGCCGCTAGTGCCAACAATGTCGCCATTTGCATAAACGTTTCCAATAACCCTTGTGTTGTTGTCCATCTGAAGCCCTCCCTCTCCGGCATGCACGCCATAATTAAAAGAAACACCAATATCGGTGGAGAGCGTGGCCTTTGTCTTTCGTTGATAACCGAAAACATTCCCAAGCGAACTAACTTCCTTAGTATTGCCCGGAAGAGTGATGATAGTTGTGATGACTGAATTAGAATTTAAGGTAATCGTTTCACTCTCGGAAATCGTCATACTCTTTTTTATGCGATAGATAGCATCTTCGGTTCCGGATTCAGCCAAAAAATAAGATTTTTTCGAATTTAGATTAGTGCTCGCATTCGCCACTTCCCGAATAGACGGTGAAACCAGACCGGAAATTATGGCTAAAGAAATAAAAAGAAAAAAAACGATAGCTATCAGCATTGCCGCGCCGGATTGATTATTTATTTTTCTTTTTTTAAACTCTTTCATTTGTTGTAGTGATTAACTTGTCCTAGTAACTGCCACGCAGAACGACTGTATCGTAAAAATTTGCGATACGATTTTGCAAATCGCGATTCGATCTGACTGAAAGAAACATTTTAACCGCCAACCCATTTGCTGTGGTTATCTGCGTAAAAGAAAGATCTGCGACTGATGTGTTTTGCGTATTTAAATTACCCGTAAATACATCGTCCTCCAGCAATCTAGCGTCGGAACCAGAAAGCGAGAACTCCATCGTCTTATTGGTGCTAGCTTCGTCCGTGGTGTCTAGTTTCAAACTATTTGCGGCTATCGCGTTTATGCCATATGCATTCCTAACCTCTCTCGATATTCTCTCTAGAATGTTGCCACCCTGAGAGAGCTCTGCCTGTATTGTTGTTTCTTTGAAAGCCTTGGTCATCATAATCATCGAATTGATTACGGTAATAGAAAAAATAGCAAAAAGAGAAATGTAAAACAGGGTTTCTAGTATAGCGTAGCCGGAATTATTTTTTGTCGTATCTTTATTCATGAATGATTACGAAAAAATATCCATTACATAAAACGATAAAGCTTTATTAACAGTTTGACCGACCTCTTCCCAAGACACATTAATAGTAATTAACTTAGTCAGGGGGTCGTCTGTCCCGGATGAAGAAATATCTGACGAAGCATCGCGATTTACACTTGCCACACTAACGGTACGGACAAAATTACCCACTGAGGAAGGAGTGGAAGATACCGACCAGGAACCTGAAAACACCGGATAATAAAGTGTGCTGGCGGAAAGACTTGATATGTTGCTCCATGAATTATCTCGGAGAATACGCATTATCTCGGCGCCTTCTTCCAACAGAAAAGAGGCTTCCGAAGCATGAAGCGCCTGACGAGACACTAAAATAGATTTTTCTGTGACAGCCATAGCGGCTAAAACAGAGACTGTAATAATAGATACAGCCACCATTACTTCAACCATCATGAATCCTCTTGTTTTAATATTTCTTTTCATCTGATTTAATTCAAACTAACTGCGCCGGTAGCAGAAACTGTAACAATTCTCGTATAAGAAGGAGTTGAAATGGTTATGGTACCGGTTTTACTAGGAGAGCCAGAGATGCGTTCGAAATAAATATCGCCGGCAGTCGCGCTAACTCCATTCAAAGTAACGTTTGAAATACTGGCCGGAGAAATTATATCTGTGACCTCATTGTCTCCCGCTCCTTCTGAAAAAACTTTGCCTTTGAAAATTATAACTCGATCCGATTCTAAACGCACTCCGTATTCCGATGAATCCAATGAGGCCAAACTTTTGGATTGGGCACTACGCAAGGCAGATGCGACGTCTCCTATAGAGTTTTTGGCTACCTGATTTTCTTTCATCTTCGAAAATTGCGGAAGTATGATTGCCACCAAGATACTGATTATAGCTATGGTCAGTAGTGTCTCTAAAATCGTTATTCCGTTTTGAAAAGATTTACTCATTATGAATTAATTTATATTATCTAACACTGAATACAAGATGTATTATACACCTATAAGCAGGGGTTCAATAATTACGGAAAGGTTTTTGGTCTTGTTTTCTATTTTGTTCAACCTTCATAATTTTTCCCCCACTATCAAAATGCGTCAAATATTCTGTAAGTCTGTCAATTTTAACCTGCGCATGCCTGATTTCTTTATTTCTATTTAATTTGGTACCAACACCATAATAAATATACAGAGTGCCATTAATGAGTGTCGCACCAGTAGAATACATATTTCCTTCTTCTATAGTTGGTTCTAAAATTGGTATCGGGGAACGATGTATTACACAAAAAGGATTATCTAACTCAGATAATGCAGCTCCAATAGAATAAATTTTGTTATTATTCGCTGCATTGTAAATTAACAACCACCCCTTAGTCGTTTTGATGGTAGGCGGTCCGAGACTAATACACCGCTCCCATTCAAATAAGGGTTTCATTATTGTATTTCTAGAAAGATTATCTCTTTTAAGTTGTTTCCTCCAATAATGATTACTCTTAAGCTCCTGAAAAGTTTCAAAGAGTACGGCTTGAATATTTGGAAAGACACGATGGTACATCATGAAATATGATCTGTTTCCAAGGTAAATTTTTTCTGGGTGTAATGCACAGTTTTTATCGTAGATAACAGGACCAATGTCCCCCTTATGAACAAAAGATTTGAAATTTCTGGTAATAATAAGGTAGATATACGCTCCCCGGATTATCTCCAATCCCAAGTCAAATTTTTTCCAGTCTACCTCCTTTCTATTATTTGCAGAAGTAATAATATAATACGTTTTATTTATCTTTGTAATCCTTGGATCTTGAATTCCATTTGGATATTGACGTGGGTCAACAAAGGCTATTGGCAAAGGGTTTCGTTTATCAATTTTGGTAAGATTTTTGCTGTGTGCATAACCAAGTCGCGAGTGAAAAGCGCGCCTTGAATTATCCCGCTCTATTTTCTCATCAGCGGAATATATTATATGTACCCCCCCCCTTATCATCACAGGTAATACCCGGGTTGAATACCTTTTTCTCCCATTTATGTTCTGGGATTCCAGTAAGAATAGGTCTCTTAAATTTTTTGAGTCCGGGAATTCTCATTATAAAACACTTACCCTAAGGAAACAATTTTGGGAGAGGAAATCGATAAGGCTTTTTTTGTTCCGTAAAGTTTTTACCAGTTTATGGTAAGTTTTATGAGGTTTTAAAGACACAAGTACAGAGTTATATTGTGATTCGGGTAAGAACCAAACATATCGAACAGTAGTTTTAGATATTTCTGGATAATGTGTCATGACGTCTTTAAAGAAATGGGTCCTTGACCGGATTGGAATACTTCGTATTTGCTGTACAACAATAGTACGAGCAAAACCAAAATTTTTGATAATTGAGTTGAAAATGCGGCTTTTATCTTTTTTGGGAAGAGACCAAATCCTTTGAAATAGAACTTCAAGCAATTTGTGATCATCGAAAAAGATTTTGGTAATTCTTTTGAGGGTGTGGACTTTAATAGATTCGTGTAGATGACGGAACTGCTTTCCAATCTCAAGTCTATCGTTTGGGTATGACCTTAAAAGCGAGATAAGCGTCTTCTGCTGTAAGGCTGTGGGCAGGTACTGAATGAATTTTGAAGATTCTATCGGTCCAGCTTTTAGTAGTTTGTTTTGAAATTGTTTAAGTGTAAGATTAACTTGTTTTTGGATAGGCAAGATATCTCCTCTGTCGACCACGATTCCATTGATTAAGTTGTTTGGTCGCGATGATAGCATTAATTTTTTAGAGAACAAAAGGGCCTGAATGGGGACTCCTGCTCTATGCCTCATATCTGTATTTGGACCTACCCATTCGCTGATTATCCAACCTAATCTGGGGTTTCCGCAGTATAAAAAAGCACAATTCGACGATCGATTGTTAAAGTATAGTCCACTGGCGGTTTCTCCATATCTTCCATTATATTTTTCTTCTTTAAGACGTGGAATAATGTCTGTGTTCCAAAATATTTTAAAAGCAAAATTAAAATTATTAAAGCATAAACGATATACAACTCCAAAAAAAGCATCATCCTTTTTGTGAACAGTGTAAAGTTTAAAGCTGATTTTCCTGAAGCTAAAATTTAGAGAAGAAACATCTGGGCAACCAAGTTTTCGTAAGGTCTTTGCTAGATTGTCAAAGATACTAAAAGTTTGGTTCTTGGGAAAACCAGCTTTAGAGAATTGAGTAGGAAGTTTTCCAATGTGTTTAATCTTAGTTTTATTTAAAAAACTATAAAATTCATGTGATGTTAAAAGTTGATTTTTGGTTATTTTGTAAAACCTTTTTGTTGTCATTTTTTATTTTCAGTTTATATTATCTAACACCGAGTACAAAGGTGAAATCATGGATATGGCAAAGAAACCGACAGCGGCGCCAATAAATATCATAAGCACGGGTTCTATAATCACAGAAAGATTCTTTGTCTTGTTCTCTATCTCTCCCTCGTAGAAAGACGCGACTTGGAACAACATGTCCGACAATTTTCCGGTTTCCTCTCCTACCTGCACCATCTCTGTCATCATCACGGGATAAAGATATGGATTATCTTCAAAAGCCTTGGAGAATGGCGCTCCTTTTTCTATTTCTTTTCTCGCCTGCTCGAGAACTTTTTTATAACAAGTATTTTGAACCACATCTTGCGTTATTTCTATGGCTCTGGTTATAGATACGCCTGAAAGGAGGAGAGATGACATTGTGCGTGTAGTGCGAGCGGTATTCAATTCTTTTGACAAACTGCCCACAATGGGTAATCTGATAATTACAAAATCAACGTACTTTTTCATGAAGGAAGCGCGCAAAAAAGAAATAAGTCCAACAACAGAACCTATTATGAGGACAAAAGACAGTAATAAATACTCTGAAAAGAAATTACCGAGCGCAATAATAAATCTTGTAGAAGCGGGTAGCTCCACTCCCAACTCTTTGAAGGTGCCGGCAAGAGTAGGCACGACAAAGGCAAACATGAGTACACCTATTAAGACCATAGCGGATAAAATTACTCCGGGGTAAATGAGTGCCCCGTGAACTTTTTTGGTCAGGGAATTCGCTTTTTCCAAATTTACACCTATTTCTCGGAGTGCTCCAGCAAGGTCGCCTGATTCTTCTCCAGCACGCGACATTGAAACAAAAAGTTTCGAAAAAGCATTCGGAAATTTTGCGAAACCCGAAGAAAGTGTTCCGCCACCGTCTATCTCTAGAGCAAGTGATGTGATGATATTATTGAAACTAATATTAGATCGGAAGAGCACACGTCTGAACTCCAGTCACGTAGAG
>CAYIEM010000026.1:0-9551 GCA_964362545.1 uncultured Candidatus Saccharibacteria bacterium | reverse complement strand
TAGTACAAGCGCTTTGGGAGCGTTTAGACTGGGTTCAAATCCCAGCAGCCCGAACGGAGTGAGGGATGAGTAAGCAAATTTATTTGCTTATGGCTGGGAGTTGAAAGACTTTTCTATATTGAGCGAAGTGAAATAGAAAAGTACCTGGCTACGTAGTAGCCAATTCCCAGCAGCCCGACAGATTGTAAATTGAAAGCGGGGTTAGTTTAGTGGTAAAACGGCGGTTTTCCAAACCGCGGTCGGGGTTTCGATTACCCCACCCCGCACATGACAACGAGCTATATTTATGCATTTTCCAGTGTTATTATAGTAAGTCTTGTCTCCTTGATCGGAATATTTTCGCTTTCATTCAGAGAAGAACTCGTAAAAAATATATAAACCTGTTTATCAGTCTGGCTGTAGGAGCTCTCCTGGGAGATGCATTTATACATTTAATACCAGAAGTTTTTAATGATTTTACTAATCCTGTCACTGCAAGTATTCTGATAATTTTCGGTATTCTAATATTCTTTACAATAGAAAAATTCTTCCATTGGCATAGCCACAATTTTTACTCTATGGATATTACCCATCGCAGCGGGCGGATTTATTTACATCGCGGTCGCCGACTTGATTCCAGAACTCCATAAAACAAAAGAAGCAAGACAATCTGTCTTGCAAATAATATCAGTCATGGTTGGAGTCTTAGCGATGATCGCTTTGGTTCTACTAGAATAATTTATTTAACTAGCAAATTGTTCCAAGCGCCACGAACTTCGTAATGAAGATGTGATCCGGTAGATCGTCCTGTTGAACCGACATAACCTATCACTTCTCCCTGAGAGACTTGCTTTCCTGAAGATGTGTTGAGTCTAGACATATGCGCGTAACGAGTTTCCAAACCCTTTGAATGTTTTATAAAAACAACAGTCCCGTATCCTCCGTTCCAGCCTCCTCTGGCAAAGGTAACCGTGCCGGCGGCGGCGGCATAAATAGGTGTGCCGACAGGCGCGCCGACATCTATGGCATACCTATCATGAATGCCCTGAGTATTTCTTATCCCAGGTCCGGTAGGTAATGGTCTAATAAAATAACCAGGAATACTCTGAAGCGCGCCATAGCTCGGGTTAAAATTGCTTTTACCAGTATTGGGGATAATTTTCCTCTCGCTCAACATTCCAGCTCCCGGAATAATCAGCTTCTCGCCTATAGCGAGTTTAGAATCTTTATCAAGGTCAACGTTGAAAACAGTAATCTTACTTACTTCAACATTGTAAGCTTTGGCTATGCCTTGGAGAGTTTCTCCCTTAACTACCGTATGTTCTACTCCTGAAAATGGCAAAATAAGAAGAACGTCACCCTCTTTGAGCTTGTCACCCTTCTGCATATCATTGGCAGACAAAATAGTGTCAACCGTTATGTCAAACATTTCGGCTATCTGTGAGATGGAATCGCCTGTTCTTACCACATAAACGCTTATCTGATCAGAATAGGGGTCTCCAACTTCAGCCCCACCACCGGTACCCATTGGATTCGTGTCGGGAATAAGGGCGTTGTCGGACATGATATTGGTATAATCATACTCAGTTTCTTCCGTATCTTCATTACCGCCCATGGCAAGGACAACAGAAACATCAGCTTGTAACAAATCCATGTTTTGAGAGTTTTTACTGGTTTCTGTAGAGCTAAGAGAATCAACTATGTCTGCAGAGACTTTTGTGCTGAATAAATCCAAAAGACCTGCGGATGCGTTCATAGGCGCAAAAACTACCCCGAACAATAGGGAAAAGACAGAAATAGAACCGAATATTTTGAGTTTAGATTTTATAAAACAAGTGAATTACCGCAAGATTTCCTTTCTGAACCTTTGAAAATAAGGCTAGAATTACAGGACGACCAATAGGTACTGCAAACTAAGGTTTCTTACGATGGTTACTGTCGTTTCGGCTTTCGGTCAGCTCGTGCCATACCCCTCTCCAGGACTATCTAGAAGGGTACCTCCAAGCAATCCAAAAGTCAACCGAGGGAAGGGAAGATGTGGATAACTCAATTTTTGTAATTAAAAATCAATTGTTGTATACTCTATAAGGATTATTATTAAAATTTACGCAACAAGATTAGTTTTTAAAACTAATTAAACAACTATGATTACCGAACTTTTGAATTTGAATTTACTAAAAGAACTGGGTTTGGACTCTTTGTCTCAGGAAAAAAGAGAAGCCTTGATTAGTAGAATTTCTGGAGTAGTCGAAAGTAGAATCAGTCTGCAAATTTCATCACTCCTGCCAGAAGCGGACAAAAAAGAACTTGATAAGGTTTTAGACTCTGATGGCGATTTGGTAGCGTTCCTTCGAAGTAAAATCGCCAATTTTGACATCATGGTAGCCGAGATTATAGCCAACGTAAAAAAGGAACTTCTGGATATGCGCGACATGGCGTTTACAAAATAGAAATAATCTAAGCACTTGACAAATAGATGTTTTGTGCTATATAATATAATACAAAATGCTTGCCTTAGAAAAATTTATACTAAAAATAATAGGTAAAAAGGAAGCCACCAAAAAAAAGGACAAGGGAGAGGCTGGTGCAGAACCTGCGGAGATGGTTCCCAAACCATTGGGTGATGTTGATTTTCAAACACTCGGGATGGATATTGATGCCCTGAAGAAAGAGTTGGGTGCTCTGGAAGCACAAAGACAAGCCAACACAAACGAAATAAGGGAAAAACTGCTAAAGGGACTTGGAGAAAAATCTAGAGAAGAGGTCAACCTGACAATAGAGATGCGTGACGCAAAACCACAATGGGGTGCGCGGAACGTAAACATGCCGGATATTGGGATAAGGCAATTCGTAGAAAAGTTAGGAAAAACGGCGGAACTGAAAATACAGAAATTGAACCTGCAACACCAGGTGGAAGAAACTTTTAGAAGGCTTGATGCTGAAAACGAAAAAAGCGGCAAAGTAAGAGCTAAGATGGTGACAGTGAGGAAAGAAATAAGCAGGCTTTCAGCTATATACAACAGAGAAGCGATAAGGAGGGACAGGGAAAAGCACCTATTTAAACACTTCGCCTGGGAGAGAATGAACGACAGAACAATACTGGATATATTTTCAAACCCGCGGAGAGGACTTGTATCATTAGAAGACATAGAAAAGTTGATGGGGGGAACCGGAGAAGAAGCAAAGTGTTTTGAAGTTGAAGATGGTCTTTACCCTGCCCTCACTCATCACACAGTGGCATACTCTTCTAACGGGTTATGTCTACAAATAGCTAATCCAGATGAGGTAAGAATTTTAAAAAGAGACCGGGCAAAATTTGATGTACGTAAAAACGAGGAGGTAAAATTTATTATAGTCTATCCGCACCAAAAAGAATTGGAGGTAACGGAATCCAAGAGAAGAAGCTGCCTGGATGTGGAAGGAAACGCAGGGACTATCATAGGCTACCAAAAAGCCTGGGAGGCTCTGCAAGAAAAAGCTAGAGAATACCAGCAAAAACTTTTAAATGAATTTAACGAAAGGGGAAAAGCACTGCCCGAAGTGAAAAAGGCACCTGCAGAGAAAGAAATGAGAAAGCTACTAAAGGTAAGTGAAACCCTCGAGCAAGGAGAAGGAGAATACAAAGAGCCAGCTTGGGATGATAACGAACAACTGATTCCTTTTTGGGACGATGAACACATTCCTGCCAGTGACGAAAGCGTATTTCCTGAGGACTCCGTTTTACCCGAAACTGCCAAATTAAAGGAGTTGAGAACGGTTATTTTGACGAGAACTGAAGATGAAAAAAACGGAAAGCTTACAGAAGAACTAAGAACAGAGATTTTGAGACAAATAGAAAACAACAACGAGGAATTGGCAAAGATAGCAGAAGAAATAAAATTATTAATGTTTCAAGAGTCGAAATAAATTAGAAAATTTTTATGAAAGAAAAAATTAATCCCAAGCTCGAAGAACTCCTAAAAAGACAAAAAGAAATTGCGGCCGACAACAGAGCACTTATGGCTAAGTTAGGAATAAACACAAATGATGCTAATGAAGAAACGGCTACTGGTGCTGCAACTTCTTCTTCGCCAGTTGCTGAAGAAACACCTGCGATCGCAGGAAAGATAGACCTGAAAGAAGAACCAGGCAAGAGGGAATTTAAAAATGTCAAAATACCTCCAGCGTCCTCGATACCTGCTAGCGCTTTTGATGCCAAAAACCTACCAGAAATAGATCTTCAAATAAAGAAGAGGGATTGGAAAAGCGCTCAGATACCTAAAGCCTCAGGAATTCCTCCGTCAAGTGCCCTGGAGGAGTATTCGAAAAATAAGAAAAAAGATAAACCTGCGCAAAAGGACAAAAACAAACCGGAACAAGTTGTTGCTTCAACACCCAAGCCAATAACTGCCAAACCTGATGTTGCTATTGAAAATGAAGAACAAACGGAAGCTCCCGAAACACCAGAATACCTAAAAAATCCTCCGATCTTTGAAGGGCCAGACCCGAACGATGAAGATGCGGTACGGGAAAAAGCAATACAAGAAGGTGAAGCGGACGGGGATCTTATAAGATCTGATTTTGAAAATGCGAGAAGAGAAGAAGAAGGGGCAGAACAGAAAGCCAAAGAGATCGTAAGACGAATACAGGAGGAAATCGGCAACCTGCAAAAAGCTAACGAGGAATTGAAAAAACAAATTACAGAAGCTTTGAAGGCTGCTAACAATAAAGATGGAAATAAAGACAACAACGAAGCAGAAAAATTAAGACAAGCCCTGTCGGAACAGACTGCGACAGTTCAAAAACTCCAAGAAGAACTTAGCAGGGCGCAGGAAGAAGCAGAAGACGCAGCTGAACGAGAAAGGAATTTTATCAATACCTTAGACGAAAGAATAGACGAGCTTTTGCAAGCTAATGAAAAATTGATGGGGGAGGTCGCGGGTGAACCTGGAAGACAAGGCGAGGCGGTAAGTAAAGCCAAAGAGGAAGAGAGGCAAAAACTCCTCCAACTTAAGGGTGAAATGGAACAGGCAAGGGAACAAGCGCAAAATGCGGCAGTGGAGCATGAAAGAATTGCCAAGGAACTAGAAGAACAAAACAAGCTACTGCAAAAGGCCAACGAAGAACTAAATGCGAAGTTAGCGGAAGCGCAGGATCAAAAACAGGCAACTGGAACAGAAAGCATAGAGTATAGAGGAAAGTTACAAGAACTGGCACAACAGGCAGGAGCTTTTCAGCTGGCAGTACAGGGATTACAGGAAATTAACGTCCGCTTGGAAGTTGAAATAAATAATGCGGCAAAAGCCATGAGGGAAATGAAATTGAAAATAAAAACGCTCAAGAGCCTGAGAACCAGAGATCAGGAAATTATAGATACCCTGTTGGTACGTGAAAGATTGGAAAGTATTAAAAGATATGCGGAATGGATGAACGCGGAGAGAGCCAAGAAGAAAAAACAGGAAGAAGAAATGACACAGGCCAGTCTGGTTCTTCAGCAAGCAAATAGTAAAGAAGAACAACTAGCAGCAATTGAAAAAATGAGTCAGATTATTTTTGCATTAACAAGCTTTATAAACAAAAATTTGGTTGGTGAAAATGGAGATGATGGAAACAGCATTGGAGCAATTCCTCCGGGAATAAAAATGATTGAAGCCGGAGAGCCTGTAGAAAAAAGAATGATAGAGGCCGGCATATCAGTTGAAAAAAGGATGCTCGGAGACGGAAAAAGAGAAATCATAAAACCTACACCACAGGAAGAAATACCCGGTACTCCGATAGATATAAATATGGTTGAGGTCAAGAGAATCAGAGAGCTTGGGCCAGGCGAAACTCTTCCAGCCGATGATGAAAAAGCTAAAAAGCCTGAAGACAAAAAACCAGAAGAGGCAGAGGCTTTTAGACTAAGGATGGAAATTTACATACTGTTAGAACAAATAAAAAAGAGGCAAAATGTTGAAGGATCTATTACCATGTTGATTGCTGTCATTATTGACGCACGAAGTAAGGGTTGGAAGGGATTCAGCGAAGGGGAGACAAAGCAGTGCACGACTCTTTTGCACCTACTAGAAGCAGTCAAGACAGGGGGAGGAGATGTATTAATGGATAACCTCTTCTTCATGTTCCTAGGCACGATTAATATAAATATAAACAATGGCACTATTAACATAAATAACCCGCCGGCAACGCCTACAACTGCGGAACCAATTATTACTCCACCACCGAAAGAGCCAGGAATCAGACGCCGACCAGAAGACGGGCCAGAAGAAAGTCTGGAAGACCTGAGAGACCTGTACCTAAAGGCCAAAAGGTTGCGCGGCAACGTATTCCGAGGAAAATTCGGCCGGCTGTTCGGTAGGACACTAGAGTTTAGAGGCAACAAGATAGACTTCGGTGGCGATACGGGCTGGGAAGATTTGAACACCATCAAAAAAGAATACGAGAAAAAACTTTCATATTACCGGGAAGAAAAAATACATAATCTGCAAGACAAAATAAGGGATGGCATCACAAACGAAACAATGACTGCGGTAGAAGGTACTGAAGCAATGAAGGGAAGAATTATCCAACTATTAAGCGAAGAGCAAGAAAATATTGACCAAAGAGTAGAGAATGGAGTTGAAAAAAATCGGCTAGAAAAAATGAAGACCTGGTTCCGCCAGATAAAGTGGTGGAAGCGCGGAGGAGTAGGACTAATGCTGGCAGGAGGAGCGATGCTTACCGCTGGGACGGCTGTCGGTGCGGGTCTTGTTGCTACAAGAGCCGTGGTTGGAGGATACGGCATGTATGTCGGCGTGGAAGGTATGCTAGAGGGAACCAGAATACTTGGCCACAAAGGGTTTTTGAATGAAGTGATAGAAGAGGCAAAAGGTAAAGTAAAAGTAAATAAAGAGACAAAGAGTTATGACCGGATATCTTTACATGAATACATATCAAAATTGGACCCGGACAATATAAAAAGAGAAGCGGCTAGATTAAGAATGCTCCAGTTAGAAAAAGGTCTCTCTATAGATAAAATGGATGTCCAGGGTATTGCCGCAGAAATCATCCGAAGAGATAACGTACTTCTGGCTGAAGAAGTGTTTAAGCGTAGAAAAGAAGGACAGCCAGCCAATGAAGCTTTCGCGGATGAATTGATGAAAAACCTTCTAAGCCAGGAGAGCGCAAGAAACTTCGATATCCAGGAAGACACTGACACTGAAAGATCTAAAAAGGCAAGCAGGAAGATAATAGCCGGGTTAGCCGGGGGCACAGTCGGTTGGCTGATCGGAGGGAAACTCTTCGCGCAGGCTGAAGACGCTCCAGTGGCATCAGAAACTGCTATACCGCCGGATGGATCCGACGTCGTACCACCTGAAACTCTGTCACCAGATGTAGAAGGTGTAAAAATCCTAAGAGGCGACGGAATATCGCAGGCGGTAAAAAGATTTTTGGATGCAAACGAAGGTATTGCTGAACAGGTGGGCTACGATGAAACTATGAAGAACGCCGACACCCAAACGCAGGCTGTGTTCTTTAGAGGATTGATGAAAAAAATCGGCGCTATAGGTCCAGACGGTCAAGAACATGGACTTACCGAGGGTGCCATAGGAAAAGAGTTGGGGGTAAAGATTGTGGATGGTCAACCTGTGATAGAAATAATAGATCCGGACACAGACGCTGTCTTGGGAACGCACGACGAGCCGTCTGATTTTAACCACGAGAAAAACAGACTTGAGTACGACAGAGGAGAAAGACACTATGATGCACAAGGTAATGAAATTACCGAGACCAGCGCGGAAACTCCAGTCGCAGAAACGTCTACTGGTGAACCAATAAAGGCGGATATAAAGGGAGTACAACTTCCGAAACTCAATCCATATGATTATGCTTATAAGCCAAATATGCCACCCATAGAAGAAAAACCGCTCGTGGATGACTTGACACAAGGCCAGGAAGCAGCCAACGCAATGAATCCAGTCGAAGAACTTTTGCAGAGAAAAATCACATGGGTGGAAAACGGTAATGCGACTAATCTGGAGAATATGGCTAGAAATTCTTCATTCCTTGATGACTACAGGAAATACTTGCGAATGGATGCCTTCAGGTTCATGGATCCGAAAGAAGTGTCAGACAAGGTCTTCTATGACTCACCAAAAGTTCTGCAAAAACTTCATGATCATATGGGAAATTTACAGAAAATTACTGGAGAAATACCAAGAGGAGAAACCCCGTTTGCTGAGGCAGAATCTGTATCTGATTACATACACAGAGCCACAAGGAAAGCCATGGAGATGGGCGAGAAATATGTAAAAAAGATAAAACTCTTTAAGTAGGCAGCTTACAAAATTCATATAATAGTTTCCATGCTATATTTGATAGATGGCCGATCATCTGTTGGGGCTAAATGAAAAACAAAAAGAGGCGGCGCTCCATATAGACGGGCCGCTTTTGGTCGTTGCGGGGGCAGGGGCGGGTAAAACAAAAACTATTGTTCACCGGATACTGAATCTGATAAAAAATGGTGTTGAACCTAGTAAAATTTTGGCGGTCACTTTTACCAACAAGGCAGCCAAAGAAATGCGGGAGCGAATCTACCATCTATTAAACAGCGCAGGGCAAGATGTTCTCGAGCGAACCCTTGGGAGGAGCGACGGCGACGGACAGAGAAAATTTTCAACAGAAAATTTTCGTGGTGAGTCCGAGAACATTTTGTCCGAAGCTGGACCTTTTGTCAGCACTTTTCATTCATTGGGAGTCCATATCATCAAAGAAAACGCCAGACTGCTCGGACTGACCAGATATTTCACCATTTTAGACGAATCAGATTCTGCCAAACTGATTAAAGAATCATTGATTGAAATAGGGCTCGACCCCAAACAGTACGACCCGAAAAGAATAGGGAATATCATCAGCCGAGAAAAGGGAAAATTTACCCACTTAGCGGACTATGAAGAACGGGCGAAAGATTATTTGGGGAAAGTAGTGGCACAAGTTTGGAATTTATATGAAAATAAAAAAGGGAAAGAAAATTCTCTGGATTTCGACGATTTGCTTTTAAAAGCAACAAAATTGTTAAAAGAGAACGAGGCAGTCCGTAAAATTTATCAAGAAAAATGGGAATACATTCACATAGATGAGTATCAAGACACCAACGAAGTGCAATACCTGATGTCTCGTTTGCTTTCGGAAAATAATAGAAATATCTGCGTGGTAGGGGACCCAGATCAATGCATATATTCATGGAGACAGGCCGATATGAGGAATATTCTGAATTTCGAAAAAAATTATCCGAACGCGAAAATTATTTTGCTCGAAGAAAATTACCGGTCTACGGGAAATATCTTGGAAGCGGCCAATGAAATAATCAAGAAAAATAAATATCGGCCAGATAAAAATTTGTTTACCAAAAATCCGGTTGGTGAAAAGATCGGCTTCTATGAAGCGCTCGACGAAAACGACGAAGCGGATTTTGTAGCGACGAAAGTTTTGGAAATCTTGGACAGCAATTCCGGAAATACTTTTTCTCAGGTCCTCGGTTCCCTGGGTCCCTCCCCCAGCCAGACCATTCGAAAAAGTATTTCCGGAATTGCGGGTAACGAAGGAAAAAGTATTCT
>CAYIEM010000025.1:0-10962 GCA_964362545.1 uncultured Candidatus Saccharibacteria bacterium | reverse complement strand
TGACTTGTATTCATATTATTTACGTTTTAACTGATAAACTTTCAAAATCTCTTGCGTAGCTTTATTGGTCTGTCCCCCTCTAATCTGACTAACCAAACAATGCCTCAAGTGCCCCTCCATCAGTTTGTCTTCCACAGTAGAAAGAGCCTGCTTTATAGCAGACGTCTGGGTAATAACATCTATGCAATAAGTATCATTCAAGAGCATGTTTTGTAAACCCCTAACTTGCCCCTCAATAATTTTTAGCCTATGTATAAGTTTCTGTTTATTATCCGTCATACGCCAAGTATATACCCCCAGGGGGTACAGGTCAAGTAGCTTCTGTGGAAAACTAGATTTCTTATGGGAACTCTCTAGAGTCTGTTTCCTCTACTGGTTTTGCTTCTTCAAGCTTGAAAGACTTTTTGATGATGGATTCAAGTTCCTCTATCTCGCGGAAACCAGTCAATACGTCATCGTCAACAACGAGCGCAGGAAGTTTCGTATCCTCTATTTTGTATATCTGAAGCATCGACCTTACAGCTGACAGATCGATACTGTAGTCAAAAGAATATACGCGAAGTTCCGGATATTTTTCGCGCAAGGCCGAAAGCACTAGTCCTTCTCTTTCGCACTCGCTGCAATTTTCCTTAGTAGTGTAGAAATAAAGAATGAAAGCGGCTTTTGTTTTGCAACGCTCGGAAATCTTTTTTGTCAAAAGATAATCTTTAATTTGAAGCAAGGAGTAATATTTTTTTAGATAAGAAACCGTGTCCTCTTCGCCTAGATTGTCCTCACTCCACTCTAGTTTGTTTCCAAGCTCGCCCAACTCGCCCGAGAGCACAGAATAAGAAATATTCTTGCAAGAGAGGTCCGCGAGTAGAGAAAACTGAGTCTCTGAAGAAAGAAGGTCGATAGATATCTTTTCTTGAATTGATTTCAGCTGATTTATTTTTTTATCGCCAAAGTAATTGCTAGCATAACTCGCGGAGAAAAATAGCCCTACTGTAAACAAAAAAACTATTAAATATTTCTTCCAATCAATCTTATCGTTCATAAATTTTTATCTCCAAGCGGGCTTTTTAGAAATGACTGTGTTATAAATCGCGTTAATAAGCCAAAACGGGGCAAGAATTCTAAAAAGAAGCAAATAATAAAGCATGTTGAGCGACAAAACCCACTTGCCTTCCACCATTTTTCTGCCAAGGATTATTGCAAAAATAACCAAAGAATATACAAAGACTATCAAAAACATAGAGGGGTGAGTGTCTACGGAGAACCAATTAAAGTTAGTGGTTGAAGTCGAAAAACTCCACCCCACAGTATTTACACTTATAATTTTCGAATAGATTAAATCTCCTAGATTATAAATCATTCTACCGAAAAGATAGCTAACGGCAGAAATCGAAATAATGCCGGTAGGCAAAGTAAACAAAGCAAAATTTCCATATTTTTTCCTGAATAAAACACCGCGGTAATCAATCGTATTATTTATGAAACCGTAAATCCAGCGTAGTCTCTGACGATAAAGTTTTGAAATAGAAGACGGGGTTTTGGTATAAACATACGCGTCATTGCAATGCTCTATCTTGTAATCATTCTTCTGCATTCGATAGGCAATCTCCATATCTTCTGTACTGTACCCATGTCGATAGGGGCCAAGATCATCGAAAACTTTTTTTCTAAAAATAGTGAAAGGTCCTGGAGTTACGTGAATGGCCCCCAGAAAACCTAGCATTTTTTTGGTAAAAACACCCATGTGGTATTCTGCCTTTTGTGCTTTTTGAATAATGTTACTAGGGTTAAGAACAGTGACAGATGGAGCCACCGCCATCGTGCCTATATCTCTTTCGAAATAACTCATGATACGTACAAGCGACTCGGCTTCCACCATAGAATCCGCATCAAGACAGCCCACAAAATCAGTCTCAATATTTTCGAGTCCAAGATTAAGGGCAGTATATTTTCCTCCGTTTTCTTTGTGGAAAGTTCTTACATTCGGATACCCGGAGAATTTTGAAATAGCGTTCCATGTGCCATCTGTCGAGCCGTCATCAACTAAAAAAATCTTTATTTTATCTTTTGGATAATTTAAATCAAGTAGCGAACGCACTGTCTTGTAAATAGTTTTCTCTTCGTTCCAACACGGGACAATAACTGTGACTTTTGGATATTTGGCAAGCTTTACAGGATGATTCCTAATTATTATTTTTTTCCTATTTTCAAGGAAAGTAATAAAGAAAAACATCTGCACATAAACGGACAAAAAAATAAACACATTAAAAAGTATATCTGAAATTGAAGTCATGTTTGTATAGCCAATATAGCATTTTGACCCAAAAAAAACAAACCCCATACGGAGCATAAGCTCTGTATGGGGTTTGCGAAAGAATAAATATTACATACTGCCCCCTTCCATTTTGCCCGCCTCTCCGCCTGCATGAGAACCACAAACACCGTCTTTGCATTTTTCACACTTACAACCGCAAATCATCATGATAGCCGAAACACCTACAAGCACATAAACTATCCCCTCGATTACTGGCATAGAACCGAGCAACATGTTAACTACGTTCCAACTACTCATACTTCCTAAAAGCATACCCAAACCAACCAAGCCCCAATTCACTCCACCGATGATTACTAAGATTTTAGTAATCCAATAAACAGTACAACCACCTTTACTACAATTACCTTTACACATAATATTTTAATAAAATTACTTTATAATATTCCGCCCGAACGACTATTCAGTCGGATTGATTTTTAATACCCTACTTTTAGATTATACCATATCCGTAAAAATCAACAAAAATATGTAAGGACTCCTCTTGCGTATTTTTGGAGGAAGTTATTTTTATCTTCAGCAAGGACTACCCTTGCTGAAGATTTCACAATAGTTTATACTGAAGAAATGTATAGAAAAAAGCCATTTGT
Organism: uncultured Candidatus Saccharibacteria bacterium; assembly: GCA_964362545.1. Classification (GTDB taxonomy): domain Bacteria; phylum Patescibacteriota; class Minisyncoccia; order Phycocordibacterales; family UBA9973; genus UBA9973. Next base: position 8,046 of record CAYIEM010000025.1, on the reverse strand, counting down.
CGAAAATGAGTATTATCATGTTTATTCCCGAGGAGTAGAAAAAAGAAAGATATTTATGAACGAAAAAGACTACAAACGTTTTGTAGCTCTTTTGTATATTATGAATCAACCCGTATCATTCAGAATAGATAATTTTCTATACAAAAATAGTTTGCAAGATATTTTTAAAGAAAAAAGAGACAAGACTCTTGTTTTAGTTTTGGGTTATTGTCTCATGCCAAATCATTTCCATTTGATTCTGTGCGAACATACCGAAGGCGGTATCAGTAAATTCATGTCTAAACTCTTAACCGCTTATTCCATGTATTTCAACACAAAATACGAAAGAAGTGGTCCGTTATTCACACATCCATTTAGATCGGAACATATAAGCAATGAGCCACAATATATGTATATATTTTCTTATGTGCACTTGAATCCTATATCAATTTTTGACAAAACATGGAAAGAAAATGGTGTTCAAAACAAAAAAGAGACGGAAGAATTTTTAAAAAAATACCAGTTCTCAAGTTATCAAGATTTCAGAAAAGAAAATCGACTTGAGACAAATATTATCGATTTTTCTCGTATTCCCGAATATATAAGAAATATGAAATTGGATTTCGAGACACAAGAAAAACTATACCTAAATAACAAAGATTAAAACTAAGCAAGGACTACCCTTGCTCAGTCACTTTTTCTTTTGTCCCAATAAAACCAAACTTTGTCGCATATCCATACAACTCCATCAAAACAAAAATAAAAATTATAATCGTTATTCCAATATTCGACGGCAGGATCAACGCGACCAGCAGGAAGCCAAAAATACTGACCACTATGTCCATAAATTGATTAGTAATAATTTCCAACTTCATAAAAAACTCGAATACTTCCCAAAGAAAATAAGCAAGGAAAGCAACCCAAAAAGCGGTCAGAGCATCCAGATAAAGTCCAAGACAATAGCAGGATATCATCCCAAACAAAAAATGATTTACGGACCATGTATCAAGCCACTTCCTTTCTGTCCAAATTTTGTTATGAATTTTCGAGTTTCGCATAAACAAACTAAAATAGTTTTGCACGAGGATTACCGTTGTGCATTGGTTTAATCAAAGTAATTCTTCAACCTCGCGATTTTTTCGTGCTGGCGGAGCTTTTCGTGCACTTTGGCCTCGATTTGACGAATACGTTCGCGAGTCACTCCGAATTTTTCTCCCACGTTTTCAAGCGTATGCTGAATGCCATCGATAAGACCATATCTCATCTCGAGTATTTGTTTTTCCTTATCGCTAAGCTCATTTAAAACTTCGCGAATTTGGTCGGACAGGATCCTTCTCGAAGATTCTTGATCCGGACGTAAAATTTTATCGTCGGGAATGAAATTCTCTAGAGTTGATTTGTCGTCATCGTCACCTATCGGTTGCTCCAACGAAATAGTGTCCTGGCTAATATTTTCTATAACATGTATTTTCTCCACGGGAATACCCATCTCTGTAGCTATTTCTTCCGCCAGTGGTTCCCTACCTAAATCTTGAGAAAGTTTCCGATAAGTTTGTTTGTATTTTGAAATGGTCTCCACCATGTGTACTGGTATGCGGATAGTTCTCGATTGATCGGCCAGCGCGCGAGTTATAGACTGACGAATCCACCAGGTAGCGTAAGTAGAAAATTTATATCCTTTAGTCCAATCAAATTTTTCCACCGCTTTGAATAACCCTAAGTTCCCTTCTTGAATCAAATCAAGCAGACTCAGGTTCGCGGATCTTCCTACGTATTTTTTGGCAATCGAAACCACCAGACGTAAATTGGCTCTAGCTAATAGATTTTTCGCTTCCAAATCTCCCGCCTCTATGCGTTTTGCAAGGTTTTTTTCGTCTGCAGCATGAATCAATGAATACTGTCCTATCTCCTTCAAGTACATCTGGATGGAATCATGCACGGTAGACTTATTTAGATCTTTATCTAAAACGTCATTATCAAGATTAAGCAGATTACCGCCTTCCAACACATCTATTCCACCAACAGCGAACTTTTCATAGAGCTCGTCTAGAAAAAAAATGTTATTTTCGATGTTGGGAAAAGTTTTCAGTATTTCATCGTAAGTGATAAATCCCCTCTTGCGCCCCTTTTCCATAAGGATATTCGTCAAATGATTGAATTCTTCGGCTTTTTTTTCCGCTATGGTTGATTTTTTCGAGGTTTTCTTGGTGATTTTTTTTACTATCTTGCTTTTTCTATTTATATTTTTGCTTTTTTTAGCTTTTACTTTTTTTATTTTTTTCTTTAATTTTTTATTTTTGTGTTTCATATTTTTTTATTTATTTTCAGCCTTTGGCTGATCCGCCTTGGGCGGAAGACGACCGTTTTTAATATTTTGTATGTTGTTATTAATCTCATTTATTTCTTCTAAAATTTTACTTGAACCACCAATATCTTTCTGCGCCTCAAAGTTTCGCAACTCCCCCATCTTCTTAGTAAGTTTCTCCTTCAATCGCTCTTCTCTGAGATTGATCAATAACTCTTCTACATCCCTTTTTAAATCCACATCGCCGTTATAAAAAACTTCTGCCTCAAAAATAAGATCCTCTTTACTTCCCTCGGTTTTTCGGAGCAATTCTTCTTCTTTTAGGCTTAAAGTATCCGAAAGCTCCCTCGTTATGTTGTCGATATCAATAGTTTTTTCTTTGAGAGTATTTTGCCATAAAATTATCCCCAGCAATTTTCGCTCTATATGGTCTGCCCTTATAAGAATACCTTCCATTTCTTTAACCTTTTCAATTTCAATTCTTTCATTTTTGAGCTCTTTTTCTACTTTGGCCAAATCCTCTCGTATGTCGTCTTCCCTTATACCCGAAATATCGCTTACTTTTTTTATAAAATTAGCTCTTTCAATAGAACTCTCGAGCGCACCTATGTACGGTAAAACTTTTTCTTTTATCTCTCTTCCAGCTTTACGCATATCCCCTCCGCAATTATTCATAACTTTATCTACAATAAATTCTATTATGTGTTTTGAGTTACGAATAACAGCGCGAAAATCATCAATACCCTTTTTCGCTATAAGGTCCGCCGGATCGACGCCTTCTCCCATAGAAACAACTTTCACATCCATCCCGAGAGACAGCGCGATCTTGCCTGCTCGCATGGAAGCATTAAATCCGGCCTTATCTGCATCGAAAGCAAGAACAATGTTCGAAGACAAGCGACGCAGTAGTCCTAAATTGGAAATAACATTTTCTTTTGAAATTGTAGAATCTGATAATGCTGTGCCTGAAGTAGCGACGGTGTTTCTGAATCCCGCTTGATGCGATAGCACCAAGTCCATCTGTCCTTCGACTAGAATAGAGAAATTGTTTTTGCGAATTGAATCCTTCGCCTTATCTAATCCGTACAAAACGGACGATTTGCTGAAAATGGGAGTATCAGGACTATTTAAATATTTTGCTGACTTGCCATCGTCTAAGAAAATTCTTCCAGAAAAAGCAATTATCCGGCCACTAGAGTCGGCAATCGGAAACATGATTCTGCCTCTAAATCTGTCATAGAAACCCTTTTCAGTTTTTTTAATGAGTCCAGCTTTTTCTATTTCCTCATCCGCAAAACCCTTACTCCCTAAATACGAATGAAGTAAGCGCCAATCGGACACAGCGAAACCGATTCTAAAATGTTTTATTGTTTTTTCTTCTAACCCTCTTGTTTTAAGATACTTCAAGATCTCTCCACTCCCTTCTAGGTTTTTTTCGAAAAACTTGGCAGATTCTTCCATTGCCTCATATAACTTTTCTTTTTCCCCTTCCTTTTCTTTGTTGAAAGCTTGGAGTGTTATCCCAGCCCTATCTGCCAGAATCTTTAAGGCACCCTTGAAATCAAGCCCCTCGAATTCTTCCACGAAAGTGAAAATGTCCCCTTTGGCAGCACAACCAAAACAGTAGTAGCTCCCCCGATCTGGAGACACAAAAAAGGATGGAGTTTTTTCATTATGGAACGGACATCTAGCTTTGAAATTTGCTCCTACTCTTTCCAACTTTATATATGAAGAGACTACTTCTTCTATTCCAAGCCTCTCCTTAATTTTTTGAACGGGAGAGTTCATATATTTTTACTCTTCTTCGGGAGAAGTTACTGCGCTCTTGAATCCTGTTCCAGCGGGAATCAATCGTCCTATGATTACGTTTTCTTTCAATCCTCGCAAACTATCTATTCCGCCTTTTACAGCATTTTCGATAAGAACGCGATTGGTGTTTTGGAAGGAAGCTGCCGAAAGCCAGCTCTTAGTGCGAAGAGAAACTTCCGTGATGCCAAGAACTATCGTCTCTGCCTTCGCTTCTTTTTGATTTATTTTAGCAACTCTATTATTTTCTTCGATAAACGCAGTGTTCTCCACTATGTCGCCGACTGAGAAATTTGTCTCACCTGATTCTTTTATCTTTCTTCGAGAAAACATCTGTCGAATAATTATTTCAGTGTGCTTCCTTGAAATTGAGGCGCTCTGAAGTTCGTAAACCTTGTTTATTTCTCGAATTATATATTCTTCAACCATTTCTTTTGTTCCGAATTTAAATATTTCCGCGATATCTGCCGAACCATCCGTTAACAATTCGCCCTTTTTGACCTTCTGGCCTACTTTCACTATTGGATTCCTTCTGAATGGCGCAAGATATTCCATCTCGTTAGACTTCCCATCAACTTTAGAATCTGAAAGAACTTTTATAATTTTTTCTTTTCCGTCTTTGTCTTTTATTTCGAGAACTTCTCCATCGGTTTCCGAAATTATGGCAGAATTTTTAGGTATTCTTCTTTCAAATATTTCTTCAATACGGGGCAATCCGGTAGTTATGTCAGTTCCTGCTACACCACCCGCATGGAATGTTCTAAGCGTAAGCTGAGTTCCCGGTTCTCCTATGGCCTGAGCCGCAATGATACCGACAGCCTCGCCAAGATCCACTAAGTGGTTCCGACCAAGATCTAATCCATAACACATCTGACAAATACCATGAGTCGTGCGACAAGTAAGCGGAGATCTGACAAATACTTCCTCAAAACCTGCCCCCTCTATATCATAGGCATCTTCCTTCGTAACCAAGAATCCTTTCTTGTAACCCACTTTGCCATCTTTGTCTTTTAGGTCACCAGCAAGCACCCTTCCACGAATATTTTTGGAAAGCGGAATTTCTATTCCGGAGATATTCTCTTTAGTTACTAACTTACCTTCCTTGGTACCACAGTCTTCTTCTGTTATAACCACATCCTGCGAAACATCAACTAGCCTGCGAGTCAAGTATCCAGCCTTAGCGGTGTTTAGGGCAGTATCCGATGCCCCTTTACGCGCACCGTGAGTAGTGACGAAATATTCAATCGGGGAAAGTCCCTCGTGATAAGAAGGAATGATCGGAAATTCTAGTGTTTTACCCTGGTTATTCTGAATAAGTCCCTTCATGCCAGCCATCTGGACAAGCTGACCTATAGAACCCCTGGCGCCTGAGGTAAGTAAATCAAATGCTGAACCATTCTTTTCGAGTGTTTTAGGTAATGCTTTTTCTATCTCTTTTTTGGCATAGGTCCAGATTTCAATGATCTTCTGATATCTTTCTTCGTCTGAAAGGAGACCATTCTGCCATTCTAATATTATTTTATCCTCCAGTTTTTTGCCGTCTTCGACGATTTGAGCTTTTTCAGCAGGAACTCTAACATTATCTAATCCCCAAGTTGTTCCAGAGAATGTGGAATATTTAAAACCGAAACTTTTTATCTTATCTAATATGGGAGGAGTATTGTCTACTCCGTAATGCATAATAAGCTCATCAACCAAAGAAGATATTCTTTTCTGATTCATCTCATCACTCACGTAAGAAAAATCACTCGGCAATATACTGTTGAATAGAAGTTTGCCGACAGAAGTTTCGAAAAGTTGTTTGTCAAATTTTTTGTATTTCAGCGCATCTGTTGCCATTACCTTTATTTTTGCGCGGAGAGAAACGACTCCATACTCGTAAGCTGTTATGGCAGCATTAGGACTAGAAAAATACTTATTTTCACCCGGCTCACCGTCTACGGATTTTGTCATCCAGTAGTTTCCAAGCACTATGTCTCTGCTCGGATGCACTATGGGGTCCCCGTTTTGAGGTTTTAATAAATTCTTGTTGGCAGCCATTAATTCTCTCGCTTCAGATTGAGCTTCCTCCAATAAAGGAACATACACGGCCATTTGGTCTCCGTCGAAATCAGCATTAAAGGCAGTACAAACAAGTGGATGCACCTGAATAGCGTTTCCTTCAATAAGTATCGGGTTAAATGCCTGGATTCCAAGTCGGTGGAGAGTCGGGGCACGGTTCAAAAGCACATATTTGCCCTGAATCACTTCTTCGAGCATCGCCCAAACTTCCGGAGTGCGTTCTTCTATTAATTTATTGGCCCCGCGAATATTGAAGGCGAGCTCCGCTCGTAAAATTTTGGAAATAACGAACGGTTTGAAAAGTTCTAGAGCCATATGCTTCGGTAGTCCGCATTGGTTGAGTTTGAGTTCTGGACCGACAACAATAACGCTACGGCCTGAATAATCCACGCGCTTGCCGAGCAAATTTTGACGGAACAACCCTTGCTTTGATTTTAAATTGTCAGACAAGGATTTAAGGGGACGTTTTTGAGACTGACTCATCGCGGCGCTGTCATTTTGCTTCGCAATCGAGTTATCTATAAGAGCATCCACCGCTTCTTGGATAATTCTTTTTTCATTTCGGAGTATAACATCCGGAGCATTTATTTCTTTTAATTTCTTCAATCGATTATTCCTGTTGATTACCCGACGATAAAGATCATTTAAATCCGAAGTCGCATGACGTCCGCCATCAAGAGCCACCATCGGACGAAGCACTGGAGGGATCACTGGAATAACGGTCAAAAACATCCATTCCGGACGAATCGAAGCGTAAGTCATAGCGCGAAGGAGGGAAAGTCTTTTTTGCAGTTTTTCTTTTTCAATCACACTAGCTTTCTCTAACATCCTCTCGGTGTGAGTTTTTAACTTATGTAGGTCAAGATTTTTAAAAATAGAGTAAATGGCTTCGGCTCCTATATTTGCCTCAAAGCACGTTCCATACTTCAAGGAATAATGGTGAAAAGAAATCTCGTTTAATACCTTCCCCTCGTATATTTCCAATATCTCTTTTTTACTACTCGTAAACAACATTTTCAATTTCTCGCGAGTATCGTCATCCGTCGTATTCTTCAACTTAGTTTTGTATTCCTTCTCTAGATTCTCTACAACCGTCCGCTTTTCGTCTTCATGCACTTTAGTGATTATGTATCCGGCAAAATATATAACCTTCTCGAGGTCGGAAACGGAAATATTAAGAAGAATACTCATCCTCGAAGGCACCCCTCGCAAGAACCAGATATGAGCCACAGGCGTAGATAGTTCAATGTGTCCCATTCTCTCACGTCGAACGATTGAGCGAGTCACTTCGACCCCGCACTTCTCGCAGATTATGTCTTTGTATCTTATCCTACGATACTTCCCACAATAACACTCATAATCTTTTTCTGGTCCGAATATTTTTTCATCGAAAAGCCCTCCTCGTTCAGATCGGCCTGTACGATAATTTATCGTTTCAGGCTTTGTTACTTCTCCATAAGACCATTCTTTTATCTGCTCGGGTGATGCGAGCTTGAGTGAAATATAATCAAAATCAGTTTTGTTTAAAGTTTTCATATAATTTTATTTATCTCCAAATTTTTTTAAATTCACATCAAGTGCAAGCCCTCGCAAATAATTTAGTAAGACGTTGAAAGATGCGGGAGAATTCGGTGGTTTAATTGGTTCATTCTTGATAATAGAATCAAAAGTAGCCGATCTACCCAGGATATCGTCAGATTTTATAGTAAGCATTTCTCGCAACGTATAAGAAGCGCCATAGCCCTCAAGAGCCCAAACTTCCATTTCTCCGAATCTTTGTCCTCCGCCTTGAGCCTTTCCGCCCAGAGGCTGCTGGGTAATTAGAGAGTACGGCCCGATAGAACGCATGTGTATTTTATCTTCAACCATGTGGTGAAGCTTCATCATATACATAT
>CAYIEM010000024.1:0-11339 GCA_964362545.1 uncultured Candidatus Saccharibacteria bacterium | reverse complement strand
TGCTCGTTATTGGTGGAGAGTTCTTTTCTTTTTTTATTTCTTCTTCCACTTCATTTTCGTTTTCCATATATTTTTGATTCATTATTTTAATTCTCCAATTTTAGTAAAGAGCATATCATTAGCTATGGCCATGTTTGGATCATCAAGCACATATTTAACTATGCCTTCTTTGTCTATAACCACATATGTGTGGCCAGGCAATGATCCTCGATGCATTGAAGATGCTGTTGTTAACATACCCATCTGCCTGGAAGTATTGGCATTTGTATCGAACATAGTGGTTGCTTTTGCAAGCTGTGGCATTTTAGCTATGGCTGTTTGCCAATCTTTTGCAGAATCAACTACAACCGATATAGCTTGAATTTGATCGCTGTTAAATCTCTCATCACTACCGAATGATGCCATTTGATTCCAGCAGGCTGGATAACACATTAGACCTTCGTTAAAGAACAATACTGTGTTTTTCCCTTTGAAATCAGCGGCTGTGTATATTTTTCCATCTTTGTCTACCAACTGAATATCAGGCAGTGGTTTTCCAACAAGAGCGTTTAAGGCATCGCTATTCGCAGTCGCTCCTCCACCATGCATACTATCCACATTTGCATTTGTGTTATTGGCAACATTTTGTTTTGCCTGCGAATTATCTGGAGAACTCTTAAACAAGAAATACCCTAGACCCAAAACCACAACTGAAACTATAATGATCGAAGTTACAGATGATTTTTCATTGTTATTATTTTTGCTCATATTTTTGTTTTTTACTTCGCCTAACGAGGAGCATATAAATGTGTAATCATATTTATAATGTCCGAGTGACAGCGAATCAAAAGACTAATGTCTTTTATATTGTTTAATAAATAAGTAAGATACGTAGACGACTATTCCGATAAGTAGAAATGCCCAGATGTATTCGGGAATTAGACTTGTAAAGCCATTAATCGCGCCTAAAAACTTGGCATTCCATAGGTTCATTTCCAATTGATAATCTGAATGGGTAAATAACTTATTACTGAAAGCTAGGAAAGTTATGTAGCCACCCATTAGAAGAAATATTAATCCAGAGATCAACTCTGAAATAGTAATCTGCCAACTGAAACCTCCAATTTTCATTGGAATGGTTTTCTTTATTCCCGTGAATTTTTCAGTTAAATTAAATCTATCGAGAAAAACAGCAATAATGAATAGTGGCAGTGTCATACCTATAACGTAAGCCAAGGTATAGAGCGCTCCCCAAGCAATCGTTCCGCTTGCCACTGATAATGTAAGTACTCCAGCCAATACTGGCGCGCAACATGTGGTAGCTATCGCTGAGAAAATTCCTAGAACATAGATTGATGAAACATGCTTCTTCATTCCATCTCGAACAGATGTCGGAGTAGAAAACTTTTTGCCTAAAAGCATAGTTATTCCGAGAAGAAGCAAGAAAATTCCACCAACGCTAAAAATTGTGTTGTGGTATTTACTGAATGCTTGAGCTAAAGCAGAAGCCCCTAGTCCGATTGGCAAGAAAACTGTTGCTACTCCCAAGAAGAAAACAAAAGTCATAAAGAATATTTTATATTTCTCTCTGAAGATGTTTCCCAAGTAAGAAGGGAGCAATACTGTAATGCAACATGGAGCGAATAACGCAGCGACTCCTGCCACAAACGCCGCTATTAATGATGTTCCTACGAGTGTTTCCATATAATTTTTTGCATGTAGTTATTAATTAAAGTTGGTAAAATAACAAAAATACCCTTAAAAAGGATATTAAAAAGCACGAAAAAAGCTTACGCTTAATACGTGCCTATATTAGAAAGCAGGGCTATTCTCAAACAAAGAAAGCCAAGAGATTATTTTTTGTTTACTGTAAGAAAAATTAGTTGCCAGATCACGTAGCCGTTCCCGCAAGAGTGCCAGTTTTGGGGATAGTAAATTTTTATAAGATAGGAATACTGAAACAGAGACAAGAAGCATAAACGCAAGTAAAAGGAGTAAGTTGGAAATTGATGGGGTTACTGATGTCAGAAGTGTTTGTATGGCAGAGATATGATGTAAAGTCATGGCCACAATACTAGTTGGACATGATGTTCCATCAATAGGAGAAGTGACACAATTATTGTCAGAGCCCTCCATCCCATGAGCAAAAAGAGTAAAGCCAAAAATAGCTATCCCGACAAAACTAATAAGTAATATTAATGTAAGTAAATATTTCATAATATAACCACACAAGTATATACCCCCCGAGGGTATTTGTCAAGCAACAGTCTTCTCGCTGGGCAACAGAACTATCAAAACTCGCAGAAAAAGACGAAACTGAAGCTGTTCAATCTTCAGTTTCGTCGAGCCAAGCGATACGAGAGGAAATAGCGACCATTTCCTCCAAGCTCAAACGACTTCGCGGTATCTATATTGATGAAGATATAGAGCAAGACGAATATCTTGCTGAGAAGTCAGAACTTCCCACCCGCAAGAAGTCGCTAGAGGAGAAAATGATCGAGTTAGAAAAAGGCAATATTGTTTGGCTCGAACCTGTATTTAAAAAATCGCCGGATTGAATTTAACCCAATCCCACCTTACGCAACGCTACGCGAAGCGCGCGAAAATTTGCCCGAAAAGGGGTCTTGTTTGGTTGTGGTGCCCTCGGTAGGAATCGGACCTACATCAAAAGGTTAGAAACCTTCCGTTCTATCCATTGAACTACGAGGGCGTTGTGCGCGGTGTAGGACTCGAACCTACGACCTTCCCGGTGTAAACGGGTTGCTCTACCAACTGAGCTAACCGCGCATTATAATACATAATCAAATTAACATTTTTACAACGACGGGTCAATGATGGGCGAGAGGGAGTTTAAGATTTCTATGGATTTATCTTCACGTATTTTAAAATATTGCAGCACTTTACCGATTTCCCCCTCTCCCACTATTTCTTGTTGAGGGGTGCTAGTGAAAGACGAAGCCAGTTCCCTACTCGTTTGTCTGAAAAAATACCAACCGAATACAAGAAAAAACGCAATTAAGGCAAATGTAATATAGATGATATATCTCCAATAGCGGTCTGGTTTGATTCCCGAACCTCCTTTTTTGAACTTTTTTTTCTTTTTTAAAAAATTAATCTCCATACTTATAGGCATTTATTCATTTATAAAGCTCAGTATTTTAATCTGAAAGATCGCTGTCCATTCTGGGGATTTGGTAGTTTTAGTGATAGGCACATCTACCGTTCCAGAATTTTTAATATCTGCTGAAATAAAGGACAAGGTATACGGGGAGTTCTCTAAAAGCAAAATTAATTTATAAATCGCCTCAAAAGTTCCTAATGTTTTTAATTCTACTATAAGCGAGAAGTTGTCTTTGGATACATTTACAGAAACGATTTCAGCTGAAACCTTCACGTCTTCAGCCAACTCTTCAATTGTATCCAAAAAGGGTACGACATCAGAGCTTTTAATAAAATGAGTGTCTATCAAGGCCATTCCTTTGGCCATTTCTTCTAAGAAACTGGCTAGAGATCTTATACTATTTCTTCTTATTTCTTCTGTTTGCCATTTTTCTTCCACCAACAAAGACGCATCCTTGTTACTGTTTACAATTCGGTAAAAAGATATGGAGACCAAACAAGACAGTATGAAGAATACTGCGGAAATTATGAGCGACCTTTTTTGAAAAATATTCTGCATATTAAGAAGGAATCAAACTTAGATAAAATTTAATATTAGATCCTTTTATGAAATTGGAAACAGGGAGATCAACTTTCGAAAAGTTCGAGTTGTCTTCGAGCGCATGACGAAATGAGATCAGAGCTTCTCTGCTTGAGGCTGATCCTGCGACTTTTATCATCCCACCAGACTCTCCTTTGTTTTCGTATAATATCTCAGTGATTTTAATATTGGATACTTTTTCCAATACAATTTCGTTTATAACTTTTTCGGAAAAAATAAATTTATTTTTTTCGGCATTTCTAATCAACTTCAGTTTTCTTTTTAGATCCTCAACTGTTTCGAGTGCGTTCTGATCAGACAGAGACACGGATTTTTCCTCTTGCAGCTTTAATTTTGCTTGAGCAGATCGTCCTTCAACAGAAGTGATGAAGTAAGAAGGCAAGATAACAACAGAGGCAACCGAAGCAGATACCCCTAACATTAAGAACAACACCGCCAGAAGCCTAAAATAAAATTCCCTGGACATCTTTTTTTTCTCTTCATTTGGAATGAGATTAATCATGTTGATTATTCGTGTTCAAAATCCCCCAGTGCTAACCCCAAAGCCGAGGCAATGGTCAAGGACTGATTAAAACTTATCTCTGGAACATATTTTTCAGTGTCCATTATATTAACCCAAACATTAGCCAATTCCACATCAATTTTTAAACTGACAGAAAGATAATCCGCAAATCCTATTAAATTCGAATCTCCCCCGCAAAGAATCAGCTTCCTGATAGGTGGTCTATCTTGTCCTTCTTCATCTTTATGTGTGTGCCAATATAGGAAGTGTTTCATTACCTCGTCGCGTAGAATCGAAACCCCATTCAAAAGTACTGCAAACATCTCTCCATTCGTGGTGTTGCGCTTTAAGCCATATTCTCTTTTCTTTTTTTCTGCTTCTTCAAAACTTATTTTGAAATTTTTTTCGATCATATTGGAAAGCATCACCCCGCCCAGATCAAGAGTAGAAGTGAATATGACCATTCCGTCAGACACGATAAAAATTCCGGTACGCTTTTTTCCGAAATCTACTATCATATAGGTTTCCATATCGCCCTTTTTTATAACAGATCTGACGACAGCCTGAGCTTCAAGTTCAAATGATGTAGCGAATATCATGGAATTTTTAAAAATGGAAAGATATCCCTCAATTACATTTTTAGGTATGGCAGCGACTTGCAATTTTAAATTACGTTCATCTTCACCCAGGATTTCATAATCGAAGATAGCATCTTGCGCGGGTATCGGTATATACTCCTCCAAGGAAAGCTCGATCGCCTCTCTGACGTTTCCTAGTCCTAGTTTTTCTAGCTTGAGGTTAAACAAATATACTTGTTCTTCTGGTAGGGAGACACGGACCGACCTTAGCCCCTCTTCTTTTGCAAGCGATATTAAAATTTCTTCAATTCGTTTTGGATCTTTAATTTTGCCTGACTCGATGACCCCTACAGGAATCTTCCTTTCTCCATGACGGCGTACTTTTATACCTTTTTTCTCCTTAACCAATTCTAAGAATTTTATAGATTCGTCTGATATGTCCAAGCCGAAAGAGGGCAACATCAAAAATCTAGGTGTTGGGAAAAATCTATGAAATGAATTTCTAAACATTACATCATTATTATACTCCGTAACGAATTTTTTAACAAAATTTTTTACTTCGCTCTCATGCCAATGGGAATGATTCCATCCGGCTCTAGAAGAGAAAAGTTGTTGTCATTATCGGATACGGCAAACAACATTCCATTAGATTCCAATCCCCGAATAATACGAGGCTCCAAATTAACAACAAACATGCATTTCTTACCAACTAGCACAGAGCAGTCTGGAAAATAAAGGGCGATACCAGAAATTATCTGTCTAGGGGACTCTTCACCCAAATCGACGGACAATTTTAACAATTTTTCAGTGTCAGGAATCTTTTCCGCTGATAGTATTTTCCCCACCGCGATATCAATTTTTTTAAAATCTTCTATGGTTATCATAATCGTTTATCATTAACTTATCCCTCCTTTTTGTCGGGACCTTCGGTCCAAATATCTCTGCAAAATCAAAGCGGCGGCAGAAGCATCTACTCGCCCGCTTTTTATTTGCTTTACTCTGCTGTGCGATTGCGAAATGTTTAGAGCTCTCTTACTGGAGCCAATCTTGCGGGCCTCGACGGACGTCAAGAATTCTTTCTGCTTGTGGACAGGTAGCTTAAATTTCTCTCCGAGTTCTAAAACGAAAACATCTATTCTTGCAGAAAGAGCGTTGAGTTTGCCGGAAAAATCAACCGATTCGCCTATGATGATTTCGCCTATATTTTCATCCCTAATAATCTCTTCAAATTTTTGAAAAACATTTGAATCATTTATGAAGATTTCTTTCGGAAAAGCGAGTGTCCCCCCATCGTCTGAAATAGCTATTCCGATTCTTTTTGTTCCGTAATCAATGCCCAGAAACTTTCCGTTCGTCATAAGAAAATATTAGCACGAAAAACACGTTTCTGTTACAATTACAAGTATGGAACAATTAAATTTACTTTTTACAAACAACTGGATGCTCTTTCCTGTCTTAATATGGACACTAATTTGGAAAGGCTATGCTTTGTGGATCGCTGTAAAGGCTGACCAGAAAAAATGGTATGTGGCGCTCCTGGTATTAAATACTTTCGGCATCTTGGAACTGATATATATTTTCTACGTCGCTAAAAAAATTTGTAGCGACTTTAAAGCTATTTTCATTAACAAAAGAAAATAAATATAATTCAAAATTTATCAAATCCTTATTGTTGTTATTTTGTGCATATCAAAAAATCCACCACATTGTATTAGAGATAAATAACTTCCTGTAGGCTTGTAAAAAAATTTAAAATACAGTAGTGTCTTTGTATAGAGGGTAGCACCGAATGTTCATTTAAAAATATATAGACTTGACATTTTGGCGGAGGCGTGCGTGAGGGGTTGAAACGAGCGGTCTTGAAAACCGCCATGCCGCAAGGCATCGTGAGTTCGAATCTCACCGCCTCCGCCTAGATGTTAAGCGTTTTAGTTAAAAATATAGAATCTCGCCGCCTCCGCCAAAGAAATTTGCTATAATGAAATTATGGATACAAAAGAAACCATTGACACGATGAGAAAAAGTGCGGAGCAAGATACTGAATTTGCTAGAGAATGGAGAATAAAATTCTTTTTTCATTGGTCACTTTTATCAGGAGCTGCGATAACATTATTTATACCATTTTTATCTAGTGAGGTAGTGCAGAAAAATATCACAAAGTGTTCTGTGTTGTATGTGCAAATAACTTTCATATCATTCATCATATCTATGCTTTTTTCTTCAATAAGAAACTTTATGCTAATAACTGATGTGTTAAAGCTTGGTCAAGCAAAACATGAAATAGTAGGTAAGATTAAAGCCGGATTAAAGGAGGGAGAAAAATTAGAAACTCCCAAGCCGATCAAAATTACCGAAATATTGGGTTACATCGCAATACTTGCCTTTACTGTAGGAGTATTCTCAGCATATATTCTTATATCACAAGTAATTTTCTAGAATACTCTCATTTTCCAACAAACTAATTCCAACAGCTCATTCGAGTCTGAAGACTCTCAGGCGTTCGTCCCGAGTCCTCAGTCCCGAGGGAGTCTGAACGACGTACCAAACTGTCCGCCCAGATGTTAAGCATTTTAGTTAAATATGGTAATTCTCCCCGCCTCCGCAAATTAATTTCGTGATAAGATAAACGCATGAAAAATAATCTAAAGGCCATATTCGTGCCAGGAAATGGAGGGGATAATTATCAAGACCGTTGGCGTCCCTATTTAAAAAATCAATTAGAGAAATTGGATATTCCATTTACTAATGTAGATTTTCCTGACCCTGTACTTGCTAGCGCAAATATCTGGCTACCCTTCTTAAAAGAATTAGGTGCAGACGAAAATACTATTCTGATAGGATATTCTTCCGGAGCAGAAGCAGCAATGAGATACGCTGAAAATAACAAACTTTTTGGCACAGTTTTAATTGGTGCCTGTTATACAGATCTAGGATTGAAAAACGAAAAAGAAGCCGGATATTATGATGAACCTTGGCAATGGGATAAAATTAAAAACAATCAGAAATGGATTATGCAATTTCACTCCACCGATGATCCCTTTATACCGGTCGAAGAAGCAAGATTTGTACACGAGCAACTTAACACAGAATATTATGAATATGGCAACAGAAAGCATTTTGGAGACGGAACAGAGTTTCCCGAGTTAGTTAAAGCCATAAAAAAGAAACTGGATTAAGAGACTAATTCCAACGATTGCCGAGCTCTTTATTGGATTTTCCATTACAGCATGTGATAAAATAATTCCATGAACAAAGAAAAAATAGTACTTGCGGCCTTGCGTTTTGTTATGGGTTTTACTTTTCTCTGGGCATTTTTAGACAAAACTTTTGGTTTGGGTTTTGCAACAACTGCGGATAAGGCATGGATAAACGGCGGATCGCCAACTACTGGATTCCTTTCTTTCGCAGTGAAAGGACCTTTCGCCGAAATTTTCAATAGTTTGGCTAGTATCTCCATCATTGACTGGTTATTCATGCTCGGGCTTCTTGCTGTAGGATTCGCCCTCGTATTTAATAAGTTTATAAAGTGGGGATGCGCTGTCGGCTCCGTTATGTTGCTCCTTATGTATTTAGCATTACTCTTGCCAGAAAATAACCCCTTAATTGACGACCATATTGTATATATTTTAGTTCTTGCGCTTCTGGCTTTAAAAAGCGAGAAGTGAATAAAATCACAGCAATATAATCCTAGTGCTAAATCTTCAAAAAAAATTGTTATAATCTTTGGTTTTTGCGATAGAAATTAACAATAAGAAAAATACAAGAAGAGCTTGTGGTATACTCCTATCATAAGCCATGGACTTAAATCCGAAGACCAAAATAATCAGCGAAAGTCTGACTTTGAAATTGAATTTCTTGGCCAAAAAATTGGCGACTGAAGGTAAGAAGATCATCAACCTCACCGCCGGAGAGTTAGACTTCCCCACCCCCTTGTCGGTCCAAAAAGAAATTAAGAAAAATCTACATCTGAATAAATACACTCCCACAGTGGGCTTTGAAAGTTTGAGACAGGCGGTCGCCGGACTTGTTTCTAGAGAGTATCGGTGGAAAATATCCCCGAAGAATGTCGCCATCACTTCCGGTAGCAAGCAGGCGCTTTTCGAGAGTATGTTTGCCATTCTCCAAAAGGGAGACGAGGTAATCCTGCCTTCCCCGGACTGGGTTACCTATCGAAATCAAATACTTTTGAATGATGCTATCCCCGTCATCGTCCCTTTAAATGAAAAGTTTGACTTGGATGTGGAAAAAATAAAAAAAGCCATTACCCAGAAAACGAAAGCGATCATTCTAAATAGTCCGAACAACCCTACCGGTTCTATTTACAGTAAAACTTCACTTCAAAAACTCGGAAGAATTTTAAGAAATAAATCTATCTATCTAATAGTAGACGACATTTATAGAAAAATAATTTACGACCAGACTACTTATGTGTCGCCCATGTTTTATGCCCCACAGAAAAAATACCTGATTTTAATCAACGGATTTTCTAAAAGCCAAGCGCTGACGGGCTGGAGGATAGGTTACGTGGTAGCCGAAGAGAAAATAATCGAGGCCATCAATGCGTATCAGAGCCACACCACCGGCAATGCGCCTCTGCTCTCTCAGATAGCGGCGCAGAAAGTAATCGAAACGGGCGACAAGACAGATAAATTTATCAAAGTATTGAAGGCAAGAAGAAACATGGTAGATAAATTATTGCGGAAGGTGTCAAAAATTTCCTACGAGCTACCCCAAGGCGCTTTCTATTATTTTATTAACGTTTCAAAAATAGAAACCAACACCGTCAAATTCTGCGAGCGGTTGTTGAAATCAGGGCTCGCCCTAGTGCCAGGAGAAGCTTTTGGCAAGAGCGGCTTCGTGCGATTATCGTTTGCCGTCTCGGAGCCGGAACTCGTCCAAGGGATGAAGATATTTAAAAAATTCTGTGAAAAATATCAAAAATAAAAAAATAAAAAATTCCAAGACTTTAAGAATTCCTAGGACCATGGCCACCCAGCATCCAGACAACGCCTGCGCTCCGTATTGGGAGCAGGACGGGGACGGATTTGTCAGCGTGAAAGAAGAAACGGCCGAATGCGTAGACGCCTTCCAAAATCTAGAGATAGAAGAATTTATGTGGGACTGGGAAGGAAAGTTTACCGATGAAGCAGTCGTCGATAGGTTGTTTCGCCATTATTTTGCATACTTTAAAAAACATCCCTTGGGGCTTGAGAAGCGTCTGACTTTCCGCATCCCAAATATCTGGCATGAGAAAGGATATAGTCTCATCCGTTCTTTGATGGTGATGCTTACCAGCGAAGACTTCGCTCGAGATTTAAAATTTCACTCTCCGCCCCTCTTTGAGGTGATTTTGCCGATGACCGAAAACGCCAAGCAACTCATTTTCATTCAAAAATCTTTCCGCGAATTAGCTCGATTAAAGTCGAAAATGTTTAGCAAGTTTCAAAGGAACACGGAATATCTCCGGATCATTCCCCTTTTTGAGAGCATCGAAACGCAGATGAATGCTAAAAAAATTTTGGAGAATTATCTGAAACTACATCAGGAAATTTTCGGATTTAAACCTGCCTCCCTGCGAGTGTTCATCGCCCGGAGCGATCCAGCCATGGCTTCCGGGCTGGTCGCCACCGTGCTCGCCAACAAAATAATACTCTCTGATTTAAGAGAATTAGAAAAAGAAACAGGTATCCACATCTCCCCTATTCTGGGCGCTGGCTCTTTGCCTTTTCGGGGAGGACTGAATCCATTTTATATAAAAGAGTTCTCCACCGAATACTCCGGAGTGGATACTTTCACCATTCAATCTGCTTTTAGGTACGATTATCCCCTACCGGAAGTAAAGGAAGCGATAAAATACTGTAACCAGAAACCAAAAAATAAAGCGCAGATAGTTTCTAAAAGTGACCGGACGGCCTTAAAAAAACTAATCTATCTTTTTGATAAGGAGTACCAATCAAATTTGAGCAGAGTAGTCGGAGATCTGAAATCCATCTTTAGCGCTTTCCCGAAAAGACGGGAGAGGCATTTACACATCGGCTTACTCTCTTATGGCAGAAAAGTAAATAAAACAGAATTACCCCGAGCCATCACCTTCACCGGTTCTTTTTATTCTCTGGGAATTCCGCCGGAATTCTTAGATATAGGCGTATTTAATAAGATCGATCCAGAATATCTTCTCCTGCTCAACAAGTACTACAAAAATTATCTGACCAACCTAGAACAAGCCGGTCAATTTATAAACTGGGAAAATATAAAAAAATTGTCAAAGAAGAACAGGGGTTGGAAAAAATTGGAAAATGACATCCAGACAACCGAAAAAACTCTTCATTTTGAATGGAGATCAGAGAAAAAGACTGAGCTTGCATATGCCAAGCTAACCAGTTCCCTACTCGAAGCAAAAAATAATCACAAAAAAGTCCAAAAACTCATCACTGAAACCGGTATTTTGCGAAGAAGCTTGGGCTAAAAGCGAAGCAGAAATCCTTAAAACATGACTTTTCGCAGGGGTTTTGAGCGCGGCGGCGCGAAAACTTCAGGATTTTTTAAGCTTCAAAAAATC
>CAYIEM010000023.1:0-11848 GCA_964362545.1 uncultured Candidatus Saccharibacteria bacterium | reverse complement strand
TCCTATTTCGTATGGATGCACAATTCGAGTCTTATTAGTAAATAATTATTAAATAACTATGCATAATCATAACGGAGGAAATGGTAAGTCAATGATGTGGATGATGATTCCATGTCTTCTTCTGATAGCATTTGCACTTTTTGGTGGAGGTAATTTAGCTTCGTCTAAATATCTTTGGCTGATTATCGTTGGCGTTTGTGTGGTTCCTCATATCTGGATGATGTTTAAGGGACACGGAGGGCACGGTGATGACGGTGCGGAAGACAAAACCAATGATGCTTCAGAAAAACAATTAGAGGCAAAAGAAAAATACAATAAATCTGGTCACGGTGGTAGTTGTTGTCATTAAAATTACTTTATGGAAAATTCTTACGGCCTTTGGCTATTAGTTATTATTAATTCTTTGGTTTTCATTATTTTTGCCTTTAGTTTTGTTAAACCAAAAACTTCTCGAGACTGGCGATCATTTGGCGGATTTTCGGCATTTCTTGTTGCATTTTTTGCCGAGATGTATGGTTTTCCCCTTACCATATATCTTCTTTCAGGGTGGCTTTCATCAAAGTTCCCAAGTGTTGATTTCTTTGCGCATAACTCGGGACACTTACTTGAAGATTTCTTTGGCTGGGGCGGTGATCCTCATTTCGGACCATTTCACATCGCAAGTTATATCCTAATCTTTTACGGCTTCTTTCTTCTTTCCAAAGCATGGAAAGTGCTTTACAAGGCGCAAGTTGAACACACCCTAGCTACTGACGGTCCTTATTCTTACATTCGTCATCCGCAATACATTGGTTTTATACTGATTATGTTTGGATTTTTGTTGCAATGGCCCACACTTCTTACCCTTGTAATGTTCCCAATTCTTGTTTGGATGTATACACGACTTGCTAAAAGTGAAGAGAAAGATTCTCAAAAAGAATTTGGAGAATCATGGGATGAATACGCTAAAAGAACTCCAGCTTTTATTCCTCGACGAAAAAAATAATATGACCAACAACATCACAAAATTAGTCTTATATGGAATACTCGCAAGCTCAATCCTGCTCGGGGTTTATTTTACAGTGCTTACTCTAGTTTCTGGGTGGAGTTTTACTCAAGAACAGTTCGTAGATTATTGGTATTTTGTTGTTAGCTTGGCTGTAGGTTTCGGAATTCAGATTGCACTTTACCAATATATTAAAAGTCTAGTGCATAGTGGAAAAGGTATGGGTAAAGTAGTTGGAGTATCAGGAACTACCTCTACGGCAGCTATGATTTCTTGTTGTGCTCACTATTTAGTAAATCTAGTACCTATTCTCGGGGTGACGGGACTTGCGACATTTACAGCACAATATCAAGTTAAGTTATTTTGGGTGGGAATTTTCTTTAATGTTGCCGGGGTCGTGTACATGATAAATAGAATTATTCAATTTAAAAAAGATCATGAATAATAAAACCTTTACAATACTTACGTTAGCGCTTGCTTTTTTGGGAGGCTTTCTCTTTTTTTATCGTGGTGGCTCCACAAAAGAATTAGCTCCTATTGCCAATCAAGCAAACCAACAGACGACAACTAAACAAACTTGGGAAACGAAGACCGAGGAGCAAGCTGATGTAACATTGGTCGTTACTCCGTTAGATTTATCACCAAATTCAAAAGAATGGAAGTTTGATGTTGGTATGAATACTCATTCGGTTGAATTGGATCAAGACATGACAAAAATTACTGTTCTTGTCGATGGTCAAGGAAAAGAATACAAACCGATTAGCTGGGAGGGACCAGTCGGAGGACATCACAGAGAAGGCGTGTTAATATTTAATCAGATAACACCAATTCCAAAATCTGTGGAATTAAAAATTTCCAGTATAGGTGATGTTGTTAGAAGCTTTACTTGGCAACTTGAATAAAACAATATGGATATATCAGAGAACAATAATTATCACGATCATTCTGGAGGAAAACCAAACAAATGGGTAGTTGTTGTTATTTTACTGATATCACTGGCTGGAATTATTTACTCTCTTTCTAAACCTGCCGTGGAAGATGTAGTTACTGGAAGAGTTTTAAAAGTACTATCAGAGAGAGAAACAACACAAGAAGTAGGCGATAAAAGTGAAGTTTTAAAAGAACAAGATCTCTTAGTGGAAATCACTGTAGGATCGGAGAGAAAAGAAATAAATATTTTGAATGATTACGAACCGGTGGCAAAGGGTGACAAAATATTTTTAAGCAAATCTTTGTTTGGAGACAGTGAATGGAGTATGACTAACATCTCAAGGACAAGAGATTTAATGATACTGTTTGCTTTCTTTATTATTTTAGTTATTTTAACTAGTGGCTGGAAAGGATTTTATTCACTGATAGGTTTACTTTTTACTTTTACAGTTATTTTCATGTTTATGTTGCCACAAATACTCCAAGGTGTTTCACCCATACTTATTGGGGTTAGTGGCGCCTCTATAATTTTAATTCCTACACTTTATCTATCATATGGTTTTAATAAGAAATCAGTAGCTGCTTTTTTGGGTATAATTATCGCTTTGATTTTTGTTGGTTTTATCTCTAATTATTTTGTTAACTCTCTAAATTTTACTGGAGCGAACGAGGCATTTTTATACTTGAACATGGCGTCGACTAATTCAATTAATGTTATGGGACTTTTAATAGCTGGTATAATCATTGCTGCCGTGGGTGTATTAGATGACGTGGCTGCCATTCAATCGTCTGTAGTTTTTAGTCTTGCGAGAACCAATAAGGATTTACGCGGCTTGAAACTTTTCAAGGAAGCAATGCACGTAGGAAAAGATCATATCTCTGCCGTAGTTAATACGCTAGTTCTTGCTTACACTGGCGCATCTCTCCCAGTTATTCTTCTTTTATCTATTCAAAAAATGCCTTTAGACTATTTGATCAGTTTGGAAATTGTTGCCGAAGAAATTGCTCGAACCTTGATATCATCCTCGGGACTTTTACTCGCTGTTCCTTTGACAACGATAATAGCCGTATTTATAGTCGACAGAAAATATAAAGTTTTTTAAAACTTGCATATTGTCATTTTACTACATAAAAGAGGTTTTCCCCAGTTATTAGTTGCAAACAACTTGCATTTAGAATAGAGTAGGTAAATGGAAGATTTATTAAAAGAGAAGGGATACAAAATAACACCAGCCCGGCTGGCAATTCTTAATGTCTTTGCCAAATCAAAGCTTCCCCTAACGGCAGAAGACATTTGTAAGGAGTTAAAGAAGGATAAAAATAACAGAGGAATAAATGAAGCAACAGTATACAGAACACTGACTTCATTTGTCGAAGACCATATATTGAAAAGAGTTGATTTCAGAAAAGAGTCAGCATATTTTGAGTTGACTGACGAGCACCATCACCATATTACCTGTATTAAATGCGAAACAGTTGAGGATTTTGAAAGTAAGGATGTAGAGAAAGCTCTCGGAGGAGTGGTTCGCAATTCCTCACGATTTATTAGCATACAAGACCACTCTTTAGAGCTTTTCGGGTTCTGTAAAAAATGTTCATAAAATTATGATATATATTTATGCTCTGTTAAGTACTGTGATAGTAAGTTTGGTTTCACTAATTGGGGTATTCTCGCTTTCAGTGAAGGAAGAGTTTATTCGCAAATATATTTTCCTGTTTGTTAGTTTAGCAGTTGGCGCTCTTTTAGGAGACGCATTTATACATTTAATCCCAGAGTCGTTTGAAGAGTTGGCAAATGGCACGCTTATCGGTTTGCTTGTTATTGTTGGCCTCCTCCTCTTCTTTGTCTTGGAAAAGTTTCTTCATTGGCACCATCATGAAGACGATATAGCTGAAAATCACATTCACCCTGTAGGAAAGTTGGTTCTATTCTCAGATGGAGTCCATAATTTTATAGATGGAATTATCATCGGAGTCAGTTTCCTTATAAGCGTTCCAGTTGGAATTGCCACGACGCTAGCAGTTATCCTTCATGAAATACCTCAAGAAATTGGCGACTTTGGTGTATTGCTTCACGCTGGCTATTCCAGAAGAAAAGCATTGTGGTTTAATTTCTTGTCTGCTCTAATGGCTGTTTTAGGAACTCTGGTTGCTTTCATCTTAGGAGAAGCTGGAGAGAACCTTATCACTTGGATTTTACCTCTAGCCGCAGGTGGGTTTATTTATATTGCCGTTGCGGACTTAATACCGGAGCTACAGAAGACAAAAATAGTAGAACATTCCTTTGTGCAATTTTTGGCTCTGGCTTTAGGAGTTGTACTGATGGTTGCTCTGACTTTTTTGGAATAAAGTTTGTTTTGAATACCCAAATTGTATTCTGGCAGTAATATGTGTAATTTCTAGTAAATCCATCCGGGTCACTCTAATAAAAAATACTTTGCTTTCAAAGTTCTAATCAATCCCTACCGAGAGAGCTAATCGTGATATACTGAAATCTTACCAATAACGCTTACGGGGTTTAATCTACAAAGGTTCACAACCGAGCAAGGGCACCGGTTTACAAACTCTTACAAACTTTATCTAAGAATCTTGTTGTTTAATAAAGAGATTTTATACTTGGTTTTTTAGGAGTTACAAACTCCTAGTTCTTGGTATAATAAAGTTATGACTTTTGACCAACCACCTAAAGCTTTATTAGAAGCTCAAAAAGAAAGTTTACTTATAGAGCTAAGAAATAGTCCATTAGCAGAGAGATTAAAAGAGGCATCAGAACAAGAAGGTGGACTGCCTGCTGAATATCAAGTTTTTGCTCCTTACTTGGTTCAACTTAAACAAGAAACAGATGGACTTGGATGTGCCTTAGCATGTTATCGCTCTATGCTCAGAGCACAACAAAAAGATGACCCAGGCCAAGAATCTATCAGGAAACGTGCAAACGAGTTGGGACTTATTCCCGGAGGGGCACATAACATGGCATCTTTTGATGCACGAACAGCAGCACAGTTGGGTATATATCAACCAATGGGTTTTGATTGGAGACAGCAAAATATTGAAGATAAAAGAGAATTGGAAGGAAAACAATGGACTTCTGTTTTAGCACGTGCTATTGAGAAGGGGAATTTAGTATTAGCTTCATTACCCATGAAGCACATCTATAAAAATGCTTCAGCTTCAATTGAACACGCTGTGGTAATTTATGGCGTTCGTTATAATAACGGCAAGTTAACATTCTTAATTCACGATCCTTTAGATATTACCACTGAACTTCCTGACGAAGGTTTGATTAACTGGTCAGTAGAATTAGGTATTCCTCCTACGGTTATTATTGCTCCTCCAATTTCAGAAAGTAGTAAAGGTAAGATGGGAGGAGAAATAAAAGTCAAACGACCAAGAATAAGAATCATAGGAAGCAGAAATGCAAAATGGGATTTGGTAGTACAAAATGTAGAAAAGGAAGATGAAACGATTATCTATCGTGGATGGCAAAAAATAAAAGTACTAGCTTCCAAGCTTGCTGGCCAAAAAGATCAATCAATAGAAGAATTAAAAAAACCAAGAATAAAAGTATTACCCACAGAAGGAGACAAACCGCAAACCAAATCCCGTATAAAAGTTTTAGATCAATCTAACGATACTAATTTAAGAATAAAAGTATTATCTAAAGATGAGTAAAACCAAAATGGTTAATAAAAAGTAATAGTTAAATTCGGAGTTCGTACTAGCTATAATAAAAGGTTCTAACTTGGTACAATAGAGTGCACCAATCGTGTAAAGCAGGCAAACTGCTTTGCCTGCGGGCGATTTGTGAGCCGGAGCATGTTTTGTCAGTAGACAAAACTGCGAGGCGGGGTTGCGGACGAGGTGAGCGACGGCGAACCGAGAGCTGTGACCAAAAGTAAAATATGAAAATAAAAATTCTATACGAAGATGCCAATATCTTGGCGATAGATAAACCATCCGGTATATCGGTGCATGCTGATGGGCGAAGTAAGGAGGCAACTGTCGCTGATTGGATGATTAAAAATTATCCAAAAATGAAAAATGTAGGGGAGCCTACCAGATTGTTAAAGACTTCGGAAGAAGCTCAAAATTTTTCCTCCTGCGCCCTTCCCGGAGTACCGGTTGGGACCCTCGGAGATAAAAATTTTGAGCTTCTTCCTCGTCCAGGTATTGTGCATCGACTGGACAGGGAAACTTCCGGGGTTTTACTTTTGGCAAAAAACCAAAAAGCGTACGAATTTTTAAAAAATCAATTCAAAAATCGGGAAATTAAAAAAACCTACCATGCCATAGTTTCAGGGTTTGTGAAAAATGATCACGACACCATCGATAAGCCCATTGGCCGAAGTCCGAAGAATTTTCGTCGTCATCTCGCTGGTCGCGGAGTTCGAGGCGAACTCCGTGAAGCAATCACTGAATATAGAGTTTTAAAGAGATTCGAAACAGAATCAAATAAATTCTCTTATCTGGAAATTCACCCAAAAACCGGAAGAACGCATCAAATTCGTGTTCATATGAAATTCATAAATCATCCTGTAGTTTGCGATTCCCTTTACAATCCCGATGCTCCCTGTCCGAAAGATTTTAAAAGATTAGCTCTCCATGCCAAATCGATAGAATTCAAAAACCTAAAAGGCCAAACCATCAAAGTAGAATCTCCTTTACCTAAAGAATTTGAAAAAGTGTTAAAATAAATAGATGGCAACAACATGTTAAGAGAATCACTGAGCAGATATTTTTGGAAACTTTTGTTATTGACAAGTCGCACTACCAATCTATTTCGCAAAGTTGTTATTCGAAAATGGGAGACTCCTTTGGAGCAACAGATGAGTGAAAGGTTATTCCACC
Source organism: uncultured Candidatus Saccharibacteria bacterium (assembly GCA_964362545.1). GTDB lineage: Bacteria > Patescibacteriota > Minisyncoccia > Phycocordibacterales > UBA9973 > UBA9973. The sequence continues at coordinate 5,085 of CAYIEM010000023.1, read as the reverse complement.
TTCTTTCGTTTGTGAATTTGTCTGTGCCGTTTTGTAAAAATATCTATACTAAGTTTCTCGTTAGTCGCCACGATTCATCGTTTTCACTCGAAGAACTTCCATTATTACCAATCATCACGAAACAATCTCTCAAAATAGCTGGTAAAGACGCTCTGGCAAATGACTATCTCTCAAACTTCCAATCGCTTTATTTCAATCTTGACGATTCTTTTTTCCGGAACCTCTATAAAATACTTTTCCAAAAGGATTTTATATTTGAAATCCAGACCGGAGGAACTACCGGGTCTCCACTTACTTCTTATAAAAATAAAACAGCTCTTTTAACCGACGGACTTTTATTTTTAAGAGGCTGGCTCATGATGGGCTGGAAACCAGGGAGCAAAGTTTTGTGGTTTTACAATTCCTACTATGACAACAACTTTTCATTTGCGAACGCGTTGGCATTTCTAACAGGGATAAAACTTTTTTTCTTCGATCATCTTTCTGACGAGACAATTCTCCGATTTGTGAACGAATACAATGCGTACAAACCCGATATTGTGGTCACTTTCCCTTCATACATCAATGACGCCGCTAGCACTATAGAAAAAAACGGTTACAAACTTATGCATTTCCCTTTAGGGATAGAGGTGAGCGGAGAGTCACTTTTTTCTCATCAACGAAGAAACATCGAGAATGTTTTTAAGGCCAAAGTGTTTGATAGTTACGGAGCGAATGAATTTGGGATGGTGGCTCATGAGTGTGAATATCAAAATGGCATGCATGTGTACGAAGATATGGCTCTTCTTGAAAGCATAGAACACGGGGGAGATACTAATTCACTTTTAGTGACAAGATATGATTCTATCTATTCTCCCGCTATAAGATACAAAGTCGGTGACAGGGGAACTCTTGCTCGCCATTCTTGTCCGTGTGGCAGAACGGGTTTGGTGCTTCAAGAGGTAGATGGGAGGGTGGATGATTTTATTGAATTGCCAGATAAAAAAAGAATGTATCCGTCTACGTTTCGGCAGATTCTCAGTAAGTGTGACAAAATCTTTGATAATTGTATTCTTGAGAGCAATCTTGTCCAAACTGCCACGCATTCTCTTACTTTTCAGGTTGTTCTTTCAAGTAAAAGCGAGGAATCAAAAATCACGGATTGGTTGGTTGACAATTTCAGACAGATTCTTCCACGGGACGTGAATATTAATCTCAACATCGTTGACTCAATCCGCGGAAGAAAAAAATTCCGTTTCATCGAACGCAACATATCTAGTGTAGCTATTGAAAAAGTTGCAGAAAAAACTTTCCCTTCCGCTATTTCTCAACGTATTTTTGAAAAAGTGTTAAAATAACATACATGAAGATTAAAATTACTGAGATGGAAAAAATACTCCGCAGATCTTTAACCAAAAGAGGTTTGTCAGTCAAAGAAGCGAAAATCGTTGCCCGTGAGTATCTCATGGGGGAATTAGAGGGAAAAATCACTCACGGGTTAATGGCCTTCCCTGCGCTGTTGGAGGCGAACAAATTTTTTCATAATAATTCTCCGCGAATTATCAAAAAAACTCCGGCGACTGTTTTCATAAACGGTAACGGCAACGTCGGTGTATTGGTCGTCGATTTTATCCTTAAAAAAGTTATTAAAGATATCAAAAAATCAGGTTCAGTTTTATTGGCGATTAATAATATTTCTCCGGTTTTACGACCGGGTTCAATTGCCGAAACATTGGCCGCAAAAAATTTAATTGGTCTGGTTTTTGAAAATGGCGGGAAAGAAATGATGGCGCCTGAAGGGGGGATTGATCCGATACTCGCCACCAACCCAATTGGTATAGGGATTCCGACAGCCGGAGACTCAATCGTTGTTGATATGGCAACTTCAAAAAGGGCTTGGGGAGAAATTCGTTTGGCCAAAAGATTTAAACATAAATTACTTGATAATACTTATTTAGACAAGAAAGGTTATTTTACCAATAACCCTGATAAGGTTCATTCAGTTGTACCTATGGCGGGCTACAAAGGTTTTTCTTTGGCTCTAGCAATTGAAATACTGACCGGATCGCTAGTGCAATCTTCAATGGGTATTCGCAGAAATGTTCCCGGAACTTATCAAGCGGCGACCAGGGGTCTGGTTATCTTGGTCATCAATCCCGCTTTCTTTGGTTCCGCAACTGGGTTTAAGCGAAAAAACTCCTTGTTGATAAAACAAATTAAACAATCACGCAAAGCAAAAGGTTTTCAGGAGATTCTTATTCCCGGAGAGAGAGCCAAAAGAAAACTTCTAGCTTCCCAAAAGGAAGGTAAATTGGAAATAGAAAAAGATCTCTACGAAAAACTCCTTTCGTTTTCTTAAATGATGGTGTCAAACGAAAAGATGTTAAAATAAATAGATGCAAGCGGAGACCAAAGTTTGTCAGAACTGCAAAAAGGACTTTACCATCGAGCCGGAGGATTTTCAATTTTACGAAAAAATGAAGGTGCCACCGCCGACCTGGTGTCCGCACTGTCGTTTTGTCCGCAGGTTGGTATTCGTCAACGAGCGTACCTTGTACAAGAGAAATTGTGGGAAATGTGGTAAATCCATCATCTCGATGTATTCTCCGGAGGTGCCGTTTCCGGTTTGGTGTGTTAAATGCCACTTGGGTGATGATTGGGATAGATTAGCTAGCGGGCGGGAGTATGATTTTTCCGTTCCCTTCTTCAAGCAATTTAAAGAGCTGAAAAATTTGGTTCCACATCGGGCCCTCAGCCAAAACGAAAGAAATGGTCCGGGTTGCGAGTACTCCAATTATTGTTACACGAGCAAAAATACTTACCTGTCTTTCAATACTATCCGTACAGAGAATGTGAAATATTCAAAAGACAGCCTAGGCATGAGGGGCAACAAAAATTGCATGGATTGTCTCACTTTCAGGGACAATGAGAGATGTTATGAACTAGTTCACTCCGACGATAATTACAACTCTTCTTTTTTGATTGAAAGCGACCAGTGTGTTGAGTCCAGTTTTCTGTATGATTGTTCCAACTGCGTGAATTGTTGTCTGTCTGCTAATTTACGCAACAAGAGCTTTGTTTTTCAAAACAAACAACTAACCAAAGAGGAATACGCGAGAGAAATCGCGACTTTACAACTAGGTACTTTTTCCGGACAAAGCAGGGTCAGCGAGCTTTTTTCAGAGGTGTATAAGAGTGCGGTTCATCGGTACGCCCATATAAAAAATTCGGTGAATGTATCCGGAGACTATATCGAAAATTCCAAAAATGCTTATCACTGTTACGCTGTTTCTGATGCTGAAAACGTAAAAAATATATTCCTTGGCGCTAATGTTATAAAAGACTCGCAAGATATACTGTTTGCTGGGCGATGTGAAGAATGTTATGAGTTTATGCTGGGTGGTCGTGGAGCAAGCAGAGCTGTTTTATCTTTCTACTGCGGAGGTGGTTGCAGAAATATATTTTACTGTCACAGCTGTACCGGGTGCTCGGATTGTTTTGGCTGTGTGGGTTTAGATAAGAAACAATATTGCATTTTGAATAAACAGTATACCAAAGAAGAGTATGAGAAAATGATTGAGAGAATAAAAAAACATATAGACGAAATACCCTACGTTGACAGACTTGGCAGGAAATACACTTTCGGTGAGTGTTTTCCTACCGATCTTTCCCCATTCGCCTACAATGAAACGATTGCATATGAGATGTTTCCCTTATCAAGAGAGGAGACTATTTCAGCGGGTTATTCCTGGAAGGAAATAGGAGAAAAATCATATGTACCGACCTTAAAGACAGGCGATATTCCGAATGGGGTCAAAGATATTTCCGATACCATCTGCGAAGAAGTCATTGAATGTCCGAATCAGGGCGGGATAGAAACACAATGTACTTCGGCTTTTAAAATTTCACCCGATGAGTTGGCTTTTTATAGACAGATGAATTTGCCGATACCGAGATTCTGTCCAAACTGTAGATATTACGATAGGCTCAAATGGAAAAATCCGTACCATTTTTACGAACGGTCGTGCATGTGTGAATTGAAGAATCACGGCCACGACGAAAAATGTTCTAACGAATTCGAAACCATGTACCCGCCGGAGAAACCAGAGAAAATATTTTGCAAAGAATGTTACCAGCGGGAAGTATATTGATGATAGTAAGAGTTCTAGTGTACTAGTACATGGATACAAGAATTATGGAAAACAAGAATGAAAATAGAATATGTCAAAATTGCAAGCAGGACTTTATCATCGAGCCGGATGATTTTAAGTTCTATGAAAAAATGGGAGTTCAGCCACCTCGTTTATGCAGGGAATGTCGTTCGCAACTTCGGCATATTTTCAGGAATGAGAGAAATTTTTATAAAAGAAACTGCGATTTATGCGGGGAGAGCATGATTACCATCTGGTCGCCAAACAAAGACACTCCTGTCTATTGCGTGCCATGTTGGTGGAGCGACAAGTGGGACCCGACGTCTCTTGGTTCATCTTATGATAGTAAGCGTCCTTTTTTCGAACAAATAGAAGAATTATATAAAAAAGTTCCCAAGCCGGCGTTGGTCGGTATGCGAAATGTGGATTGTCAGTATGTAAATTACGTGGCTGATTGCAAGCGTTGCTATATGATCGTAGAATCTTCCAACAACGAAGACTGCATCCACTGCTACTGGATTCAAAAAACCAAAGATTGCGTGGATGTTTCTTATACGCACCAGGTAGAGCTTTCCTACGAAGTGGACGATTGTCATGATTCTTATAGATTAAGATATTCGAGAAGCTGTTACAACTGCACCGACGGAGCTTTTCTTTTAAATTGTCGTGGCTGTGTAGACTGCGTGGGGTGCGTGAATTTGCGGAACAAAAATAATTGTATTTTCAACGTCGAGTATCCCAAAGAAGAATATAAAGAAAAAATAAAAGAATTCAAATTAGATACTCACGAAGGAGTGGAAACTTTCAGAAAACAATTTGAAACATTTGCTAAAAAATTTCCTAAAAAATACGCCGAAATATACATGTCAAAAAACACGACGGGGAATTATGAGGTGAATGTAAAAAACAATCGTGCCTGTTTTCATTCATATGATGCGGAGGATTGCGCGTATTC
>CAYIEM010000022.1:0-13017 GCA_964362545.1 uncultured Candidatus Saccharibacteria bacterium | reverse complement strand
CAAGCGGTACTGTAACTGATTGTCTGGCAGTGACACCGGGAGCGATTTTTTCTATGGGATAGGTTTTATCCGCTTTGATAACTCCTTTGCCGTCAATCTCCACGCCCAGAGCGTTAACAACCCGCCCAATGATATTGTCCGAAACCGGCACTTCCAAAATTTTTCCGGTAGCCTTCACTTCGTCCCCTTCCTTTATTTTTGAAAAATCGGAAAGTATGACAACACCGATCGTATCTTCCTCCAAGTTGAGAGCCACGCCTATTTCTGCGTTGGGGAAAGTTACCATCTCGGATGATTTTATCTGGGACAATCCGGAAAGCTTGGCGATACCATCGAAAACTTCCAGAACATGTCCGACTTTTTCGGCTTTTATTCGTGAAGAAAAATTATCTATCTCTTTTTTTAAATTTTCTATGATATAGTTCCTGCTCATATTTTTCTTACTAAATGCTCTTGTAATTCGTTAATTTTATTCTTGACCGTCAAATTGATAACTTCGTCGTTCACTTCCACTCTTACACCTCCCAGTAATTCCTCATCCAGCTTTTCCGCAAGAATAACGCCTTTCGCCCTATATCGTTTTTTCAGGAAAGATAAAAGTTCTTTTTTGAATTTCCCCCTGAGTTTTCTGGCGGTTGATACTTTTGCCTCCACTGTCCTATTTTCATAATTGATTATTTTATCCAATCTTTCGAGTATGTCGGGAGTCTCCGACAGCAATCTTCTTCGGAAAAGAAAATTGACTATTTTCCCGTTGGTATCGCGGAGTTGCGCCTGCGTTTTATCTTTCGAAAGAAGATAAATCGCGCGGGCTATATCATTGTTCGATAAAGTTGCCATATTTATAATTTTTTTAATTCTTTCATTGTTTTTTCATCAAAGTGTCCGTTAACTTTATCACCCAGTATTTTTTCCGCTATTTTTACGGAAAGAGAAGTGATTTCTTCCCTGGCTTCCCCGACCATTTTTACTTTTTCATTCTGAAGATTTTTTTTGCCATTTTCAACCATGACGGCGACTTCCTTTTTCGCTTTTTCCAACATTAAAGTTTTTTTGGCTTCCGCTTCTTTTTTACCTTCTTGAAATATTTTATCCGCCTCCCCGCGAGCTTTTGCCAACACTTCTTCATATTCAATTTTCGTATTATTTAAAATTTGGGCATTTGATTTTGCGTCATTAATCCCCTTTTCTATTTTCTCCGAACGCTCTTTCATCAATTTATTCAGGGGTTTAAGAGCATATATATACAAAACCGCAAAAACAATCCCAAAGTTAAGAATTTGGGCGACAATAATCTTTAAATCGATATGAAAAGTGTTAATGATTGACTCCATTGGTTTTGATAGGCTTTAGGCCTTAGGCTCTAGGCCCTAACTTTCAGTTTGCTAACGCCTAGCGCCTAGCGCCTAATTGCTAGTTTAAATTGAAAATGCGATAACAAGCGCGTAAATGGCGATCGCCTCGGCAAATGCGCAGGCAAGAAGCATAGGCACAAGAATTTTACTGGCAGATTCTGGATTGCGGCCGATTGATTCCATGGCTTTTGAACCAATCATACCGATGGCTATAGCGGGAGCAAGAGCTCCAATACCCATAACAACCGCTTTTGAAATAGTACTTAAATCCATATATTTCTTTTCCCCGATCTAGGTCGGGACGTTATTAATAATAATCGACTTTTCATGCCCGCCTTGACCCGGCGAGGCAGATTCCTGCTCATGTTCGTCATGATCACTGGACGCAACGGTAAAATAAACAACAAGTAAAATTGAAAAAATAAGCGCCTGAATGACTCCCACCAACATTTCAAGAAAAATAAAAGGTATCGGGACAATATATCCAACCAAGGCCGCCATGGAAACAAGCAGAACTTCTCCCGCAAATACATTGCCAAAAAGACGGAAAGAGAGTGATGCGACTTTCGCAAATTCGCCTATAATTTCAATTAACCCGACAAAGAACGTAATTGGAGCGACGATAACGATTGTTGGATCCTTGCGCAATTTTTTTCCTATCTCTCCAATCACTTCTAGATTAACATATTTGTTGAAAGTTTTCCATATACCTATTGAAAAAACGCCGAATACATTCGCGCCCAAAACCGCCATAATCGCAAGCGCGATAGTCGTGTTTATGTCGGCTGTGCCTCCGCGCAGAAACGGAACAAAAAAAAGCCCATGTTCTCCTTTTTCCAGAACCCCGAATCCCCCGAGCGGGAGTAGACCGAACCAATTGTTGACAAGGATAAAAACAAAAACCGAAATAGCAATCGGAAAAATTTTCATGGAAAGTCTGCGGTCGTTGGTGACTTGATCACATAAAGAAAGCGCGCCTTCTACGATGATTTCGAAAAGATTTTGAATCTTGCCGGGAACTTCCCGAAGTTTGGAACGCAAAACATAGGACAAAACAATAATGACAATCACGGCAATCCAACTGGTTAAAAGGGCGTTGGTGATTGGAAAACCCTGATAATGCAATATTGGTTCTGCGAATAATGTAATATTTTCTTTCATAAATTAATTCTTGTTTTTCTTTACTTCTTCTTGTGTTTTTTCCATGAATCTTCTGACAGAACGGACAATTCCATATGATGAAACTAGAAAACCTATGCCGGCAAGTATCAGAAGCATCCAGGGCGCCGTACCATAATGCTTATCCAAGGCCTTGCCTGCGATAAGCGCCAGTATTATCGGCACCGCGATCCAGGTGGAAATTTCACTGAATATCTCAACAGCTGGCTTCCACCAAATTCCCTTTTTGTTTTTATTTTCTTCCGTTTCCATGTGGGCGTGGCAGGAATCGGACCTACGGCCTCTGTCTTATCAGGACAGCGTTCTACCACTGAACTACACGCCCGACAAAAAAACTATATCAAATATATGTTTTGTCTGCAAACAAAAATCGCCCCTTGGGGCGATTTTTGTTTTTTAAGAATCTAAAAAATTAGTATTCTCGGCGTCCGCGATTTCCACCGCCATAACCGCCATTACCTCCGCCGTATCCGCCGCTACCTCCTGTTCGAGGCGGTCTTGCTTCCATTGGGCGAGCCTCATTGACTGTGAGTTTTCGTCCTTCAAATTCCTGGTCATTGAACATTGAGATAGCATTGGCTGCTTCCTCGGCTGTAGACATTTCCACGAATCCAAAACCTTTTGAGCGACCGGACATTTTGTCCATGATAATCACAGCTGATGTAACATTACCAGCTTGCGCGAAGAGGTCCCTGAGGGCGTCTTCTTGAACACTGTAAGGGAGTCCCCCTACATATAGCTTTGTAGCCATATTACTTAACTTCTTCCTTTTTTGCGAAAAAGGACAAAAACTAATTATAATGCCCGACTTGACTGACGGGCGTAGATACTCTTGTCGCTCAATTTGTCTCTAATGATGCTGTGACTAAATCAAAACTCACAACGAAAACTCAAAAGCTCTTCCGAGAAACTACATTTGTAGTATAACACGAAGCCAGCAAAAAGCAAAAGATTACTCCTCCCCATCCCCTGTTTCTCCAGACTGCAAGGCTTCGATAATTTCTTCGATACTCCCCTCCATTATTTTCGGCAAGTTGTGCCATGATTTTTTGATGCGATGGTCGGTTACCCGATCTTGGGAAAAGTTGTAAGTGCGGATTTTTTCGGAACGATCGCCTGTGCCTATTTGATTTTTTCTCTCGCCCGCGTATTTTTTCGCTTCCTCTTCTTCTTTCAACTGCAGAAGCTTGGCTGTCAAAATCATCAACGCTTTTTCTCGGTTGGCCAGCTGGCTTCGCTCATTAGTAGAACGCACGTCTAGGCCTGTCGGCTTATGAATAAGACGCACCGCAGTTTCAACTTTGTTCACATTTTGTCCGCCTTTTCCGCCAGAACGAGAGTACTCCATTTCTAAATCAGCTGGATTTATTTCAAAAGAAACTTTTTTCCTAATGGGAAGTACCGCCACGGATGCAGTAGAGGTATGTACCCGGCCATTCTTTTCTGTTGCAGGAATTCTTTGCACCCGATGCACACCCGTCTCATAGCGCATCTGGCTATAAACATCTTTGCCTTTTATTTCGAAACTAGCTTCTTTATAACCACCTAGTTCGCTTTTTGATTCATAATTGGTTTTCCATTGCCAACCTTTAATAGTGCAAAACAGTTCATACATATGCGCCAATTCCCAAGCAAAAAGAGAGGCCTCGTCACCTCCAGCCCCCGCTCGTACTTCGAGCACTATTTCATTGGCTTGCTCTTCCTCTTCTTTGTCTTTATCTAAAATATCTTGAATTTGTTTTTCTATTCTTTCTTTCTCTTCCTGTATAAATTTGAGTTCTTTGGTGGCCATTTCATGCAAAATATCATCTCCCGAGAGCATCTCGCGAACTTCAACTTCTTCGCGCAACAATTTTTCTAGACTACTGGCTAGATAGCTTGTTCTATAATCTTTTTTAATTTCCTCTAAGTTCATTTACTTCTTAGCTTTCAGGGAAGCAGCCTGACGTTTCTTGAAACGTTCCACTCTTCCAGCCGTATCCATAATTTTTTCATTGCCAGTATAGAAAGGATGGCAATTACTGCAAATTTCCATTTTTATTTCAGAAATAGTAGAACCAACTTCAAAGATTGCTCCACAGGCACATGTCGCTTTAGTTTTTATATTGTATTCTGGATGTATATCCTTTTTCATGGTTCAATTTTACTCACCATGACCCTGAGTTTTTTGAATGGGTCATTTGATTTAGCGAAATGATGTCGCATGACGTCAATTAAATGCGACTCTGCCAGATTAACACAATACTACCCTTAAAGCAAATCAATATCTGCTTGAATTTGTCGAGCGAGAGCCATTACTGAGTCGCCATAAAATGCGTTTTTTACGGTCGGATCTGAGCAACTTCGTCCGGAATAATATTTACAAGCAGCATTTCTTTCTGAAGTATAAGTTCTCGAACCTGCGCCTCCTCCTTGAAGCAATATGGAAGACGCCATTATCGCATCAGTCGGATTCCATGGATCAGGAATTGTTTTCCCTAATGCGCTCGCTATTTTAAATTTAATGAGGCTCCAGGTCGATGGAATAAATTGCGCCGGCCCCATAGCTCCACCATAACCGACTGATTGTGGACAAGAAACCCTGGTATTCATGGGGTCTCTGCCAAGCTCCGCCACTATTACCTGTAAAAGAGGCAAATCCCGCGTAGGATGTATTCCTTTGCTAAAAATTTGTCCCGTATTTATGCCTTTCGTCTCGCCGGTCGAAAGATTGGTAATGATACATGAACCCACATTCGCTCCCAGATTCGTTTCTTGTTTCAAAATAGCAAGCACAAACGCTGGACGAACTCCCGTTTTCTTTTCAGCTTCTTCTGCGTATTGTAACGCCACACCAAAAGGGATGGCTGCAGCATCACGAAGAGAAAAGAGCGCAGAACGAATCCTGTCCGCTCTGGCTTTTTTTTCATTGGCAAGTTTCTGATATTCTGTTTCTTTCGATTTACTTATGGCTAAAAGTTGTTTCTTTTCTGCTTCGCTTTGTGCCACTTTTTTTTGCGCGCTTTCAAGTTCTTCTTTGGCGTCAGTTTCCGCATCTTGTTTTTTTTCTAAATCTTTTTTTTCTATTTCTGTTTCGATTTTTATCCCCCTTATCTGATCAACAGATTTCTTGATTGCCTCTTTTATTGAGTCGTAAGATTCTAAGTCGCTATAAAAAGTAGACAGGTCGTCATCTGAAAACATCAAATAAATAAAATTCTTATTGTCAAAATCTTCCGTGTTCCGCAACAGTTGGGCTAGGGATTCGTGCTCGCGCTCTATTTTATCGGAAAGAGTGTCGATTTTAGTGACCTTGCCTTTTATGTCTGCTTTGAGCTGCGCTATCTTTAAGCTTCTGGCCTTTACTTTTGTCTTTAAGGAATTAATCTGGCTATTTAGATAATCCACGTCTCCTTTTAACGTCCCTGTCTGTTTTTGTTGTTCCTTTTGCTTACTTAACAAACTAGCAAGCTCAGCCTCTATTTGGCTTAGCTCCTGTCTACAGAAATTCTTCTCCTCTTCTTTAGAAGAACTAGTCAAAGTAAGGCAGTCGAAAGCGTTAACCGTCGCGTGTGGCGCCAAAATTGATACGAGAAAAAGAAAAACTATGGAAATTTTCTTAACCATAGTTTTTATTGTAACATATTCAGAATTATTTTTCCGCTTATTTTTTCTCCGATTTCTCTTCTTTCACAGGAGCCTCGGCAGGAATAGCGGTCTCTCCTCCTTCCTCTTCTTTCTTGCCTTTCTTTTCAACTTCAATTGCTGACAAATCAACTGGAGCAACGACCTCTTCTTTTTCTTCAACTTGGGCTACGATAGAAGCAACTACTTCGCTTGCGTTCGTGATAACTTCCACGCCAACCGGTATTTTTATATCCGAAACAACTATGTTGTCTTCTAACGTTTTTAGTTTCGATATATCAACAGATAGATTGTGTGGAAGGTCTTTAGGCAAGGCCTCGACTTCTATCTCGAAAAGCGCTTTAACAAGATTACCCAACCCATTCTTGACAGCGTCTGAAATACCCTCAAATTCAAGTGGCACTTTACCCTTAATCTTTTTATTCATATCTACAACCAAGAAATCAATGTGAATCGGTTCGTCTGTGACTGGATCCGTTTGTACTTCGTTGATAAGAGCGTCAACACTATCTTTATCTAAAGAAATTTTAACAGTGGTAGATTCCCCTGCTTCTCGCCAAAGCTTCTTGAATGAGGCCGTAGGTACAGAAATAGAAGTAGTGATCTTGCCCGCTCCATAAAAAACAGCCGGCAACTCACCTCCTTTCCTTAAAGCGTCCAATTTAACGCCCTCATCTCTTTTTTTAGCTTTGATTGCAAACATAGATGAAAGTATATAGGAAAATTTCTAAAATGCTAATTGACTTTTATATCTTGATATGTCATAATACATATGGATAACTTTTGAAAGGGAAAAAATGAACGAAACCTTAGTAGCGCTCTTGGCGCTACTAATCATTTTGTTCGTAGTTCCGGAATTTTTATTAAGGCCTGTGCCTTGGGCACATCAGGCCTTTCAAAAAAGCCGGAGCTATCTCCTCAGCCAAATGAGGACGGGAGCACTGTATTTGCTCCGCCAAATTTGGCGAGGAGCGCTGTACCTGCTCGGACTTGCGGCCGAGCAACTGGGAATCTTCCTGCGCTGGCTGTTCAACCAGATGGGGAGGTTCCTATCATGGGTATGGGGAAAATACCATCGAGAGATCTTGTTGATCTCGATCGGTATTTTCATTGGTGTGCTGATCATGTATATGATACGTTCAGCACACTAAACAGGCAAGAGGAGTGCCTACCCAAAAAACTTCTCAAATCGGCTAGACCTTAGGGTGAAGCCGATTTTACTTTTCAAGTGTCAGTAGTCTCGTACAATTAAGGAACTTTTTTAAATTTACCTTCCAAAAATAGAGTGAATCTTTCCATTTCCCATTTATATCTTTTTGCTCTTTCCTGCTGATCTTTGTTTTCAGGATCTAGTAATATATTTAGCCCTTTGCTTTGAACTCTAAAACCATGATCACTTAAACTAGTTGTAAGCCTTACGTCTTCTGATACGTTTTGATCTGCATAAAACTCGTAAAGTAAATTCGCCATCTTGCTCAAATATTTATCCCGTTCTGCCTTTACTTCATTTCTTAATTTTCTGTTTTTTTCCCAATTTTCTTGTTCTGACTCTTCTGGATAAATTTCGACCCATGGTGCCATTGAACGAGGGCGTTCCTGATGTAGGTCAATGTGCCCTTCGCAAGACTGAGAAGTCGGAAATCCAAAGGCATTAAATATTACAATTGTTTCCATTATTCCCCTATCAATTGGTTCACCCTTGGAATCAACCACTTTTTCAAATTTCTCGCGTAGTGCATCCAACTCTAATCCTTTTTCTTGCTCTTTAAGCAACTCTCGAGAAAGCCTCGGGGCTTTTTCTTCTACCAATTTTTTATTCCGCCTAACAAATTCAAGTTCTGCTTGAAAATGCTCTTGAGAGAAAGTAAACAGTATAAAAGGCCAGAGATTCTCTGCACGCAATTTGTCTATTGTCTCTGGTAGTAACTCTTCTTTATTTAATGCGTTAGACGTTCCGTAAGCTTCAACAGCCGTTTCTGGAAAACCAGCCATTAATCCAAAAGTTTTATCATTTTCTGTCCTGTCTGCCTCATAAAATTTCTGCAGTGTTTTTTTGTCTTTTGACGCAAGAACAGAAAAAGATACAATATCTTCTTCCTCCGATAAATTTTTTACAATCTGATGTTCTAGTCTTAGTTCTTTTAAAACTTTTAGTATGTGCGTCAATTCTGCGCTGAATTTTTTAAACCAGTGTCTCCTTTCTTCGACTGATTCTGACTGAATTATCCTGGAATCTCCTAATTGTATCCCCTGTTTCTTGTCTGATAATAATAAAAGTGTGAGTTCTAACTTTTGGTTACTTTCAAGAGCGGAAGTTTCTATCAGTTTTATAGATTCTTCCATATTTTCTTGAACATTCTGTAGTGTTGGGGGTCTAAGTTCCATAAAGTAATTATATCAAGTTTTCAAGCGGATTAACTAAAACGACGAAATTAGGTTAAACCCTATGGCTGGCGTGATGTTCTAGGGCAATGTGCACGGCCAAATATTCTTTGGTACCCACCTCGCCTTCTATGGGTACTTTTTTACCCGGATTAAAAATATCCTTAGGGTCAAAAATTTGTTTGATTTCTTTAAAAATCGCAGTCATCTCTTTGCCATACATTTTTTCCAAATATGGAGTACGAATTATACCATCATTATGCTCAGCCGTAATAGATCCGTGATACCTTACAACGAGATCATAAACTGATTCATTAAGTTCCATTATTATTTTCACCGTATCAGAACGCGAGAAATCCATAAGAGGAATTACATGAAAATTACCGTCTCCCGCGTGACCAGCTATGGTATAAATTAGGTCATACTTTTTCAAAATCGCATTAAGCTCTGGAATGAATTTAGGCAGAAACTCCGGACGGACAATGATATCGTCTATAAACGGCGCAGTATGCAAACCCTTGACATGCTTGCGAAGAAGAGAGAAGCTCTCCCGTCTAATATCCCAATATTTATTCGCTTCTCCTTCAGATTCGGTAACGTGCACTCTCAGTTTAAAGTTTTCCAATTTTTTCTGAAGAAGAGTGCATCTTTTATCAACCGCGGCTTCATTTTCGCCAGCGAATTCCGCTAAAAGGATTAACTTTGGGAAACCGCCGGTAATCATCATCTTTAACTCGGGAAGAAAACTCCACAATAATTTAAACATTTCGATGATTCCTTTATTTTTTAGAAAATCAGGAAAAAATCTGGCCGCCAAGCGCGTAGTTTTGTCATCATATGACTCTAGTGTTTCTGGATCAAATTGTAAAATTTCATCTACAAGGCGACCTAAAGGCTCTAAATCATCTAAAAAAACAACCACGAGTTTGGAATGTTCGTTGTTTGGCACTAATTTGAAAGTGATTTCCGTGGCTATGCCTAAAGTGCCCTGCGAACCGACAAGCAATTTATTTAAATCAAAAAATTTATCATTAAAAATATTCCAGACATAATACCCAGCAGAATTTTTATGCACTTTCGGTTTCGCTTGTTTTATTTCTTCCTTGTTTTTATTTATCAAGTTGTAAATATTTTTGTAAACTTCGCCCTCCTTGGAGGGTTGCGCAATCTTTTTCGTTAGTTCATCCTGTGTGAGCGGTTTAATAACATATTCATTTCCATCAGTAAGAACGACTTTTGTTTCTAGAACGTAGTCTTCTGTTTGTCCGTATTTAAGCGTTCTTTCCCCGGCAGAATTATTGCCGAACATTCCTCCGAGGGCATTCAAGCTTTTCGAAGCCGTATAGCAAGGCAAAATGAGTCCTTTTTCTAAAGTTGTTTTTTCAAAATCGCGATAAAACATCCCGGGCTGCACAGTAATGGAACCAGTCTGTAAAGAATTCTGAACGGTGTGGGTCCCGCCCGGTACTCCGGGAAGGGTCAAGCCGGAAGAATTTTTTACAGGCTGGTTCCAACCAACCAACTTATTCATATGCCTGGTAAAATCCAAAATCAAAGACTCTCCTATTGCTCCGCCAGACATATCCGTCCCCGCGCATCTGCAAGTAATCGAAAGATTCTTAAAATCTTTGTTTAGTTCAGAGTCTTCATATTTATCTTTATTTTCGGAAACCCATTTCACCAGATTTTTCACATCTTCCGAATCCTTAGGAAAAAGAACTAATTTAGGCCTCACTTCGAAAATACTCGCATCGCGAGAATATTTAGAAAGCGTTTCATCACTATCCTCTACCTCTCCTTTAAAAAATTTTTGTATTTGTTCCTTCATTTCTTGATTATATTTTTCATTCTAACATTCTATAGAACATTGGAATGATATTTCCACGTTTAGTTAATTTGTACTGCCATTTTGGTGATATGCGCAGAAATATTTTTCATTTCTGACTTGAGCTGTTCTGAAATTTCTTGTACCGATAATTCTGGTTCTTTTTCCAATAACTCTAAAACCTGCAATCTTCTATGATTTGCAACACCTTTCATAATCCTTTCCAATTTTCTATACTCTAATTTATTTTTCATGTTTTAAATATATTTTTATAGCTTCAATATCTTCAAGTTGATGTTTACCATCAAGGTGTTGTTTGTATTCTATCAATTCTTCAGGTGAAATAACATCCATTACAATACCCTCAACTTCTATTTTTTTAATTTTAGAAAAATCCACAGGAATAGAGATCCAATCTGTTCTATTTTTGTTATTCACTTTCGTTTCATATGCTCCTCCGATATCTATTTCCTGTCCTTGATAATCTAGTGTCATGAGCTGTATATCCCATTTACCATCATTAAAGTTTTTTGGTCCAAAAACAATGTAAGGCTTAACTTCCTTTAAAATATCTATAAACCTATCTTCTGGTATATCAATATCTATATCATTTAAGGGTCTTGTCGAACCATACAGCTTAGCCGAGAAACCACCACCACTGGGTAGTTTTTCTTTTTCTGCTCCTTTAAAACAATTTGAATTGTTTGTTTGATAGCCTCCGGAGTTCCTACGGAAGTTCCGCCAAATTTTAAAATTTTAATCATTTTATTTCCAACCCATTAAAGCACCTCTCGCTGATAACACTCCTCGCAGTGTGGCCTATAGCCATCAGCTTTTCGGTAAGATGATTCTATCTGCTTTCCGCAAGAAAAACAATTCTCCTGATAAATCTTGAAATTGCTCATTATTTTAAACCTGTCAATGATGCGTTGGTGGGGAGTATCAGACGGTAAAGCGATATTATGTCTTTTATAAAATTCAATTTCACGTTCTATGAAACGAAAAGGTTTGCCTGAAAACTCTCCAATTATAGCAATATCACAAATGTTATTATTTACATCTTTTATATTCTCCGGTAATTCACTCGCTCTGATTGTCTTTTTGATGCCTGTGTCAACTTTATAATCTGGTTGCCAAAAAAGTCCTCTCTTTTTTGCTTCTACTTCTTCCATGGGGTAGATAATATTGGCCATTGAACTATTGTAAGCATACGGAGCAAAGGACATAGGGAAAAACTCTCCATACTCGTCTCTTTCCAACATCTCTTTTTTTAGTTGGTCCAACACTTCATAATATCTCTTAGGTTCATATTGTTTGTTGAAAATACAATAGGATGCATTTCGCAAACCAACACAGCCGAAACAATTCTGACAATTTTTGCAAGAGATCAAGAACTCACAATCGACTGATTCTTTGACTGAACAAGCAAATTTCACGTTGGAAGAATTAGCGCTGGTGTTTTGGGCTTCATAATTTCTTTCCGCTCTTCCACTAAAACCGACATCCATTGAATCCTTTACTTTAAAAACAACAAAAGAAGCATACCTCACATTTTCTGAATCTTCTGTTTGAAAAACGTTTTGACAATTCTTTGATCTCTTGATGTCATTCCCTGTCACGTTTATGGATTGATAATTCCTCACTGCTCTGATCGGATTTTCTTTTACAAAATTCCAAAAATTTTCCTGAGATTCTTTATTGACCGCGCGACTCCCAAGATCCACCGATGCTCTTCTCTTGAAGTATTCTTCTTTGGAAAGCTGAACGTTCTCCCAGCAGTAATTTTTGTTTCGCAAATTGACACAACCAAAACAGTTTTGGCAGTTTCTACAATCGAAAATAAAATCGCAATCAATACAGTTGGCCGAGAAATAGGCAAAAAAACATTTATAGCAATCGGAGGTGGTGATGTTGCTATAAGCGGTGTCCACATCGCGAATAAAATACGAATCCATGATATTTTTTGAATCATAAACCGAAGAGCTAAATAAAACGTTCTCTGATCGACGACCACCAAAAACGTAATATCCATCTCTTAAACTTTCTCCATAGAAACAAAAATCACTATTAACAGAATTCTTACCACGAAGAACACCTGGTTGTGGAACCACTTTCAATAAGTCTAAAAATTGTTCGAAAAAAGATGTACTGTTCTTTACATCTATGCCATAAGATATTGGATCCCAATTATCAGAATAGTAAGTATTATAATCATAGGTAATCCAAGGCATAACAGGAGCAACTAGGGAAATCATCATTTCAGAATGTTCAGGAACATCACACTTTCGTTTGTAAATATTTGAATAATTAGTAAAAGAAAGTCTGCGTCTTTGTCGGCAGCTGGGACAGAGCTTGGGTACAGGCACCCTAAGCATTTTCAAAAACACAATATCTTCTTTTTCAATCTCGAAACTATTCTTGCAAGCAAGACAAACCGCAGAATGAGGATGAAGCTCTTCTAAGATTTTATTTATAAGCGCGTCGAATTGTGGTGTTTTACTTGGCATTAAAATTTCATTCGAAAAAAATCGAAACCATGTTTAGAAAATTCCTTATTGCACTCCAAATCTGCGAAGACATTGTTTTACTTTATATGATTAAAAAGTTTCAATCGCGCTTCTACGACTTCCTCTATTGCCAAGACAGCAGGCC
>CAYIEM010000021.1:0-13032 GCA_964362545.1 uncultured Candidatus Saccharibacteria bacterium | reverse complement strand
GAACCTGGGACATTCTCCTTAAGAGGGAGCTACTCTACCAGCTGAGTTATGGGCGGATTATTTAATTGTCAATCTTTAATTACCAATTTATAATTACTTGGTGCCCAAGGTGGGAATCGAACCCACACGACCTTACGGTCACGAAATTTTAAGTCTCGCGCGGCTACCAATTACGCCACTTGGGCTTTTATATTTTTGCCTCTGTGTGTTGTTTGTAAGCTATGACAATTGGGGCACAGTATTCTTAGATTTTTTAACCTATTATCATGCCTGTCTCCATTTATGTGGTCTAGCTCTAGCGGGATTCTTCCATCCACTGACATTTTGGCCCAACCGCATTCTTCACATTTAGGCTTCTTTAGTTTAACTGAAAAAAGTCTTTTTTTCAACTTAAAACTTTGATATGTGCTTTTTTTAACTAAAATGTCTTTTAAATCTATGAAAGGCTTAAATGGGAGTTTTAGTCCCTTACTCCACAGTTTCCCTGTAAAGTGTTTTGTGGATAAATTGCATTCTTTTATGTACTTTTTTACCTGATCATAATTTCCGCCTGTTGGTCTTAATCCCAAAATTTTTATTACATTTCTGTAACTCCTTGATTTCTCGACAGCTTTCCTTAATTGATTTTCAGACCAACTTCTCTTTTTGAACATAAAATAAATAAATACGGTATACGTGTAGTATAACTCATCATTATTTGTATACCTAATTTATAAAATTAAATTTTTGAGGCCTGGGGCGGAATTGAACCGCCGTATATTCCTTTTGCAGAGGAATGCCTTACCACTTGGCTACCAGGCCATATTTTATTATCAACTTGATTCCTCTCTGCAGAGGAATGGCATATTCGTTACGCTCATGCCACTTGGCTACCAGGCCCAACTTAGCCTACAAGATAGATATTACTTTACTCGGAGCAAGGCGTCAATTTTTTGACGGTTTTTTTCTCCCATATCTATTTCGATATCCACAAAGGGAATATTTTTGATGGGTACATTTTTCTTAAAATAATCCCGCATTTCGCTACGTTTCCGTTTGGCAAACTCCAGGGCCAGAACTTCTTTTTCATTCGGCAGAACGGTAATGAAAATAGTCGCTCGTTTTAAGTCGGGGGAGACGGTACAAGAGGTGACGGTGATGAGGGAAGTGTTGTTATTCTCCCGCTCCAAAAATTGAGCTCCCAACTTTTTTAACAAGTTTGCCACTTTATCTTTTCTTTCCATTATCTTTGTGTTACGTTAAATGATTCAACGATATCACCCTCGACTATTTCTATCTTAGACTCAATCATCATACCAAATTCTGAACCCTCCTCGACTTCCTTTGTTTTTACCTTGCCTTTTTCTAGATTGACTATTTTCCCACGTCCTATTTCAAATTCCCGTCGCATTATCTTAACTACCTTATCTAAGATCATACGCCCCTTTAAAACCTTACCACCCACTATCTGGCGTTCTTTAGTGCGACTAAAAACTTTTATAATTTTTGCGCTACCAGTAGTCTCTGTGGTCTCGATTCTCGGTCTTCTCGTCTCCATCTCGGCTGTCAGCCACTCGGTCATTTTGTATATTATATCGAAGGTGGATATGACTATGCCTCTTTTATTCGCGAGTTCGAGCGCATTCTTGTCTACCTTTACGTTAAATCCTATGACGATGATATTTTCATCCTTGCTTGTCGTTTTTATGTCCGATTCTCCGATAGGTCCCACTCCTTTTTGTATAATTTTAAACTCTGCGTTCTCGTCTTTTATTTTATTTATTTCCTTTTCGATGGCTTCGAGTGTTCCAGAAATATCGACTTTTAATATAATCGGGATTATTTTTTTACCGGTTTCTTCTTCTTTGTTTTTTTTATCAGTGATCTTTTCTTTTTCCCATTTTTCTATGCATTTCGCTACGTCTTTGTTTTTTTCACACGAGGTAAACTGCGCTCCTATTTTAGGCATCTTAGAAAAGCCAACTAAACGCATGGGGGAGGAAAAGGTTGCCTCACTTATGGTATCCCCTTTAAAGTCTTCCATGATATTGGTGGAACAAAAGCTATCTTCTACGACAACTGTCATACCTTTCTTCAGAGTTCCGTCTTTTATCACTAAAGTCGCTTGTATTCCGCGCCTTGAGTCAAGGTTTGCTTCAAGCACGAATCCGGAAGCGGGTTTATCTTTATCTCCGGTCAGGTTTTCCATTTCAGCTATGATGTTTATCAAATACAATAAATCTGATACACCTGTGCCGGTCTTTGCTGATATTTCGACAGACGGTGTTTTGCCTCCGTAGTTCTCGAGGTAGATTTCATTTTCCGCCAATTCTTTTTTTGTTTTTTCTATATTTGCGTTCGGTTTGTCTATTTTGTTTATAGCGACTATCGATGGAATATTACTTTCTGTTATTGTTTTCCATGCTTCAATGGTTTGGGGTTTCACTCCGTCCTCGGCAGAAACAATCAAGATGGCTATATCGGCTATGCAGCATCCTCGTTCACGCATTCCCGAGAAGGACTCGTGTCCGGGTGTGTCGATAAAAGTAATTTTGTTTTCCTTTCCCTCGCTCGAAGAGCATATAACTTCGTAGGCGGAAATATTCTGGGTAATGCCTCCGACCTCTTTTTCCACCACATTTGTTTTCCTTATATAGTCAAGGAGTGTTGATTTTCCGTGATCTATATGTCCCACAATGACCACGACCGGTGGCCTAGGTATTAGGTTGTCTTTGTTTTTTTGCATTTATATTTTTGCTTTTTCCAGTACCATTTTTTCTTCGTTGGTAAGTTCGTAATCCGATCTCCCATTTTTTACGGGCTTCGCGAATATGCTCATTCTCTCTCTGGAATAAAGGCTAGACAATACCACACCATCGCCGTCTTCGTTTAGCATACCGACTGCAAAACTCTGATTGCTTCCTTGATCGGGAAAGGGATTGAAGCGTATTGTCTCGAGACCACGAACACTTTTCTTCAGTTTTTTATTTATTTCAGTTAATTCTTTTTCCACCTTTTCTCTCGCGGATTTCAACTTAGTTATATCGTCCTCGAGGGCAAAAATATTCTCTTCCAGATCTTTTGCTTTTTTTCCGCCAAAAAATCTTCTCAATCTTCTTTCTGTTTTGGTAGCCCAAACGGCGCCCACCACTGCAGTGATCACAAGAAAAACAAAAAAAACTAGGAGAAACGTATTATCGAGCTTTATATTCATACGGTTTCAATATATACTATTTTAATGCCTAAATCAAACGATTTTTACGAACACAAGAATCAAAAAATCAGAAATGTGTATCTGGATTATGCGGCAGCGACACCCATCGAGCCGACCATTTCCTCTGTGATGCAAAAAATTTATAAAGAGAACTTCGCGAATCCTTCTTCCATACACAGTTTAGGAGTTGAGGCCGGCAGAGTTTTAGAAAAATCGAGAAAAGATGTAGCTCTAATCTTAGGAGCGCATTCACATGAGGTAATTTTCACTAGCGGATCTACTGAGTCAAATAATTTAGCTATTTTTGGCGTTCTCTATGCCACAGAAGAGCGACTTCCGCACATTGTAACCACAAACATAGAACATTCCTCGATATTAGAAATTTGTAGATATTTGGAGAGAATAAATAAAGCGAAAGTTACTTACATGGAAGTGGAAGCAAACGGCATAGTTCATCCCGAAAAGATAAAAAAGGCGTTGAATAAAAATACCGTATTGGTTTCAGTTATGTATGGGAATAGCGAAATAGGCACCATACAGCCCATCCGAGAAATCGCAAAAGAGGTTAGACATTTCAACAAAATAAATAATAAAAAAATAATATTTCACACGGATGCTACCCAAGCCGTAAATTATTTGCCTATACAAGTTTTGAAATTGGGCGTGGATTTGATGTCTATGGGTAGCGTGAAATTTTACGGACCGAGGGGAATTGGGATGCTCTATATAAAAAGAAATACCGCCATAAGAAAAATCATGCAAGGGGGAGACCAGCAATTTGATCTGCGTTCTGGAAGTTACAATTTGCCTGGTATTGTGGGGTTCGCCGAGGCACTCAAGCTTACAGAAAAAATCAAAGAAAAAGAAGTGTTAAGACTAACTAAACTCAGAGATTATTTCTTCGCAAAACTCCAAAAATTGTCAAAGGCAGCCTTTGACAGTGATCTTTTGATCAACGGAGATTTAAGAAACAGGTTGCCGAACAACATAAACATTACAATACCAAATATTCCGAGCGATCTTTTGGTTATAGAACTCTCCGCCAGAGGGATTATGGCTTCCGCCAAAAGCGCCTGTAAGTCCGGCGACGGAAAAGCATCATATGTCATAAAAGCAATCAATAAAAATGCCAAAGACACAGACGGTTCACTTCGATTTTCTTTGGGTCGACAGACGACCAAAGCGGAGATTGATTATGTAATCAAAGCCCTGGTGGAGATTTTAAAAAAGTTGAAGAAGTGGTATAAATAAAGGATGGAACATTTTTCTCCTAGGAAAAAAATAGGGAAAAAAGTAAAAAGAGCAGTAACTGTGGTAGGTCTTTCGCTTTTATCCATGTTGCCGATAGGCGAGTCTTTCGCTCAAGGCAAACCAAAAAAGATTAACGACCACGGAAAGAATAATATTCAAAAAATAGATATCGAACATTTCGCTTTACTTAAAAAGGTAACTGATTATGCTGACAGTTTGAAATTAAAAGAAGATCACAATACTTTACAGGGCTTAGAGATGGCTCTTGCGGGTATAAACAAGAAGTTTACTTTCGAAGAATATCAGAAATGGGCTGACGAAGCCAAAGAAAACGAATGGAGTAATGCCTTATTTGCGTTTTTAAGATTGACCCAGGGAGTGGGAATGATTTCCCAACCTTCCGGTCTTGACACAGTTCCTAAAAAGATACAAATGAAGGGGGAAGAACAAAAACCAGGGAAAACAGTTTCTAAGAAAATCCAGCTGAAACCGCCGTCAAAAGAAAAGAAATTCTAAAAGCGATAGGGTATTAGTATTTTGTCCAAATAGCGAAAAGTGCTATAATACTATCATGGACATCAAGGATTTAAATAAACCACAATTAATAATGCTCGCATTGTTGCTTTCTTTTGTGACCTCCATTGCGACGGGGATTACCACGGTTACTTTGATGCAACAAGCGCCGGCGTCGGTGACCGTGCCGATTAATCGGGTAGTCCGGGAGACGGTGGAGAAGATAGTGCCGGCGCCAAGCAAGAATACGGTGCAGACTATTGTGGTCAAGGAGGAAGATCTGGTGGTGGACGCGATTGCGAAAAACAAGAGCGCTTTGTTTACTATCACTAAAGAAGCGCAGGATGTAGATGGAAAAAGTATCGAAGTGGACGCAGGATTGGGGTTTGCAATTTCGAAAGAAGGTCTCATTGTCGCCGACGGTTCGCTGGTCTTTCCGGGTATTCCTTACTATGTGAAGAACGACAGTGGGAAATTCAAAGCGGAACTGGTGCCTTTCGTTTCCGATCCATCCGTGA
The DNA here is from genome assembly GCA_964362545.1 of uncultured Candidatus Saccharibacteria bacterium. Lineage (GTDB taxonomy): Bacteria > Patescibacteriota > Minisyncoccia > Phycocordibacterales > UBA9973 > UBA9973. The sequence goes on along the minus strand of CAYIEM010000021.1, from coordinate 7,557 downwards.
AGAAAGAATTTTCTTTGTTGAAAATAGGAGCGTCACTGGATGAAAAAGATAAGATTGCTTTTACAATGCCACTATTTGGAGATTTGGGTAAAATGAAAATAGGACAAAAAATTCTGGTATTAGGCAACACGATTTCCTCTTTTATTTTTGAAGGAAATAAGGATATAAAGATAGGTGTCGCAAAAACAAATGGAGGAGCGATGGTGTTAGATTTGGATGGGGGAGTATTAGGAATTGTTTTATCGGGGGAGGGGTCATCATTTGCTTCCATGGATTCTATTTCAGAAACTTTAAAATCATTAGATACTACAGGTAAAAAAAATACAAATTAATTTTATGCCACCACTTCATAAATTTACTACCAAATCAAAAGATGCGATAAAAAAGGCCCATGAGCTTGCCATTGAACGCGGACAAAACCACGTCTCTTCTCTACATCTTCTCTCTGCGTTGTTGCTTCAGGAGGAGTCCATGGTCAGTTCTATTTTAGATAAGTTAGAAATTGACACCGTGTTCCTAACAGATTCTATTTTAGAATCGATTGAAGCTCCGGAATCCGCAAGTACTCTTTCTCCGTCCTATCAAATTTATCTCAACCCCGACTTGGCGCAGGTCATAGAACACTCGGTAAAATTAGCAGAATATATGAAGGACGACTTTGTTTCGACTGAACATCTTTTTATCGCGATGCTCGAAGTGACTGGAGAGGCGCGTGAAGTTTTGGCAAGATTTAGAATCTTAAAAGATCCAGTGATGAAAGTGTTGGAGGATCTTCGCAGTCAAAATATTACCGATGTTTCAGAGCCGAAAAAATTTAGGTTACTTTTGAAATATACTCGTAACTTAACCAAGCTAGCCAAAGAAGACAAATTAGATCCTGTGATCGGACGAGATAATGAGATTATGCGCATTATTCAGATACTCTCTCGCAGAACTAAAAACAACCCGATTCTGATAGGCGAGGCTGGCACGGGTAAAACAGCAGTAGTGGAAGGTCTGGCCGAGCGTATCGCAAAGAACAGCGTTCCTGAATCACTGAAAGACAAAGAGCTTGTGTCTCTAGACTTGGGTCTACTTATCGCTGGCACAAAGTACCGCGGAGAATTTGAAGAACGACTCAAGGGTATTATGAAAGAAATAGAAAGAGCTGACGGCAAGATAATTCTTTTTATTGATGAAATCCATACTATTGTCGGAGCCGGAGGGTCTGAGGGCACGATGGACGCGTCTAATATGTTAAAACCTGCGCTCTCTCGTGGAGAATTGCGCGCTATTGGGGCGACCACTTTGAAAGAATATCAAAAGCATATTGAAAAAGACCCAGCCCTGGCTCGTCGTTTTCAGCCTGTGTATGTAGATGAGCCCGGGGTGGAGGACGCTATTACTATACTTCGCGGTCTAAAAGAAAAGTACGAACTTTTTCACGGAGTGCGAATTACAGATGATGCTATAATCGCGGCGGTCAATCTTTCTACTCGTTACGTCACGAATAGATTCCTGCCGGACAAAGCCGTTGACCTTATAGACGAAGCTTCTTCTTCCCTAAAGATTGCTCTTGAAAACAAGCCGCCTGTTTTGGAGGATGCGCATAGAAAAATAATGCGTCTAGAGATAGAAAAAGAGGCGCTTAAAAAAGAAATTGAAAATGACACTAAAGATGGAAAAATTACAAAAAATAGAATAAGAGAAATAGACAAAGAAATAGCAAATCTGCATGAAAAAACCAAAGAACTTGAATTGAAATGGCAGAATGAGAAAGAAACAGTGATTGACATTCGTTCCATTAAAAAAGAACTAGAGACCATGCGTCTTTCTGCCGAAGATGCGGAGATGAAGTCGGATTTGTCTCGTGCTGCAGAGATACGTTACGGTAAAATACCTCTTTTAAAGAAAGATTTAGAAGTGAAGCTTGTGCGTTTGAAGAAACTTCAAAAGTCGCGTAGGATTTTAAAAGAGGAAGTAACGGCTGAAGATATAGCGGAAGTTGTGGCGCGTTCCACAGGTATTCCGCTTACTAAAATGCTCGAGGAAGATAGAGCGAAACTGCAGAGAATGGAAGAAGAGTTAAAGAATAGAGTGGTGGGTCAAGATGAAGCGATAAAACGAGTTGCAGATGTGATACGCCGTTCGCGCGCTGGCATAGGGGATCCCAACAGACCAAATGGCTCTTTTATATTTTTGGGTCCTACAGGGGTCGGTAAGACAGAACTTACTAAAGCCCTCGCTCAATTCATGTTCGATGATGAGAATGCGCTCATCCGAGTAGACATGTCTGAATATATGGAGAAACATTCTATCTCTAAACTTGTCGGTTCGCCTCCAGGGTACGTCGGCTATGATGAAGCCGGGCAACTGACCGAGTCTGTGCGACATCGCCCTTTCTCAGTAATTCTTTTCGATGAGATTGAAAAAGCTCATCCGGAAGTATTTAATATGTTGCTCCAAGTCATAGACGAGGGCAGACTGACGGACGGTAAGGGTAGGGTGGTGAATTTCAAGAATACTATCATAATACTTACCTCTAACATTGGTTCACAATTCATAGAAAAAATGGAATCAATCGGATTTTCTAATAATGGTGCTTTGCAAGATTACAGCAATATGAAAGAGAAAATAATGGAGGCAATGAAGGATCATTTCCGACCAGAGTTTATAAATCGTCTCGACGAAATTATTGTTTTTGATGTTTTGAGTGAATCTGCCATTAAGGAAATAGTCAATTTACGAATGAAAGTGGTGAAAGAGAGACTTCTTGCAAAGAATATAGATTTCAAAATTTCTGACGAAGCTTTATCTTATCTAGCGAAAGAAGGATATGATCCGCATTACGGCGCAAGACCACTCAATCGATTGATCCAGAATAAAATATTAAATCCAGTTGCTTCTCATATCATCTCCAATAGCGTTTTTCCCGGGGATACTGTTTTGGTTGCTATGAAAGGAGGCGAACTCATCATTGAAAATAAAAATAGAAAAATAAAAAGTCCCATTCGCATGCATTCTGATTCTAGGACAAAAGCATAAAAACAATTTACAGCAGAGATGCAAAGATTTTATTTTTATGGTATTTTGTAAATGTCTGGCCTAGTCCGGTCGGAATAGATGCGTCGGTGGTAGAGTGGTCAATTACAACAGACTGTAAATCTGTCGCCTTCGGGCTACGAAGGTTCGAATCCTTCCCGACGCACCAATACAAAACAAATCCCGAAAGGGATTTTCGTTTTGTGCGGAGGAGAAAGCAAATTTATTTGCTTTTGTGAAGGATGAGAAAAGCTTTTCATTATGAATTTGGAACTTGTTTCAAATTCATTGAAAAGGTATACTGCCCCTGTAAGGGGAGAAATTCCTTTCCGACGCACCAAGCCGAGTAAAAATTATTTCCTAACGCACAAATGTGGAACTGAAATGTTTAATTTTTTGTCTGAAAAAAGAAAAAATGGTTCAGAAAGTGGTGGTAACGCTGAGATTTTTCCAAGTGAGTCGGACTTTGAGCCAGGAGATTTGTGTCTAAGGTTGAGCATTATTGAGCAAGGATTGATAGAATTAAACGCAAGTATAAAAAATCGTGGGATAAAAGACCTTAAAACGCGGGGGGTCGCTTTGCTTCAGATTGATTACTTAAAGGAACAAATTGCCAAACATTCTTCGATGTCTCATTCAGAAAAAGTGATTATGATTAAGGAGGTGGATAATTTTACCAAGCAAAAAATCATGCCTTTGCTAAAACCGAAGGCCTAGTTTGTTCTTTCCCTAAAAGTGTGCTATTATATAGTTTACTAATTTGAGCCGAGTGGCTCTTTTTGTTTAATATATGGAAATTAGAAATATTGCAATCATTGCCCACGTAGATCACGGCAAGACGACACTGACCGATGCCTTAATGAAACAAAATGGGGGATTTACGGATGAAGATTTGTCTATGGATTCAAACGCTCTAGAAAAAGAGCGGGGAATTACTATTTATTCCAAGAATACTTCCATTACCTACAAAGGTACCAAGATAAATATAGTGGATACTCCTGGTCACGCGGATTTCGGTTCGGAAGTGGAGCGTGTACTGCGGGCTGTGGATTGTGTGCTTCTTTTGGTGGATGCCGTAGAAGGTCCTATGCCTCAGACCAGATTTGTCTTGAAGAAGTCTCTCGAGTTAGGTATCAAGCCCATAGTCGTAATAAATAAAATAGATAAGCCAGCATCGGAGCCGCACAGGGTGCACGAAGAAATCTTGGAGTTGTTTTTCGAATTAGGCGCCAATGAAGAACAGGCTAACTTTGAAACTGTTTATGCGATAGGAAGAGAAGGCAAGGCGTTCAAAAATTTAGGGGAAAAATCGTCCGATCTATCTCCGCTTTTGGACGTAATTTTAGAAAAGGTTGCTCTGGCTTCCACCAGAGAAAACGAGAAAATGTCCGCGCAGGTTTTTAATTTGGGATACGATAATTTTCTGGGCCGTATGGCTGTAGCGCGAATTTATTCCGGCAAAATGTCTTCGGGAATGGAAGTGATTGTGAAAGGAGAGAGTGGAGCAAGGAAGGGTAAAATCACCAAACTTTTTGGCTTTGAAGGAATACAGAGAATTGAAGTTTCGGTTGCGATTTCTGGCGACATTGTTCTTCTCTCTGGCATACCAGATATCTACATTGGGGAAACTATCTGTGAAGATGCATCCGTGGAGCAATTGCCACATATCGCCATAGATGAGCCCACATTATCGCTTAATTTTTTGGTGAATGATTCTCCGTTTGCGGGTCGCGAAGGAAAATTTGTGACTTCGAGACAGATAAAAGAAAGATTAGAGAAAGAATTAGAAATAAACGTCGGATTAAAAGTTGATTTTTCCCCAGACCAGGGAGATAAAATGGGTCCGAGTTTTTTCAAAGTGTACGGAAGAGGAGAGTTGCACATTGCTATTCTTCTAGAAAATATGCGCCGAGAAGGATTTGAAATGCAGGTATCGCAACCAGAAGTTATTATCAAAGATCAAGGCGGAGTCCGGGTGGAGCCTTTTGAAGAATTAGTGATTGATGTTCCAATGGAATCATCCGGGAAGGTCGTAGAGAAGATAGGCAAGCGTCGAGGCATTATGAAAGACATGATAGAAAAGGAAGGCATAGCTAGAGTTATTTTTGACATACCGACAAGGGGACTTTTGGGCTATCGTGGTGAATTTATAATTGACACTAAGGGGGAAGGCATAATGTCTTCGAGAGTTATGGGCTTTAGAGAGTATGCCGGGGATATAAAAAAGCGAGAGTATGGTTCCATGGTTTCCATGGTTTCTGGCAAGGCCGTGGCGTTCGCTCTTGCAAATTTACAAGAACGTGGTATAATGTATATCGAGCATGGCGTGGAGGTATACGAAGGGATGGTTATAGGTAATGTCCTAAAGGGTGAGGATATGTCAGTAAACCCTACTAAAGGCAAGCAACTTACCAACATGAGGGCCTCTGGTACAGATGAGGCAATATACTTAAATCCTGCTTTTATATTAAGCATTGAACGTGGTCTTGAGGTTGTGAATGAAGATGAATACTTAGAAATAACTCCGAAGTCAGTCAGGATTCGCAAAAAATATTTAACGGAGCAAGACCGAGTGAAAGCACAGAGAAAAAAGTAGAAAAAGTTGCCAATTTATTTTTTAAAGATGTTAATAAAAGTTTGACTTTAAATTATTCGGATGTATTATAGAATATGTATAGTCCTACGACTTCTACGACTTACAGATACTCCAAACTGAGAACCAAAAAATAATTCCGCAAAATTTATGCCAACCATATCTTTCAAACCTAAACAAGTCACTAAAAAAATAACCTCACATTTGCAAGAGCGTACGCGCGATATCATACTAAATCGTTTCGGTTTGACCGCTGATGTAAGGAGAAAAACTCTGGAGGAAATAGGAAAAAAATATAACATTACCAGAGAGCGAGTGCGCCAGATAGAAGATGCAGCCCTGAAGTTGATCAAGAAGTCGACTGTCTACAAGGAAGAGCAGAAAATATTCGAAGAACTTAAACAACTGATACATTCTTTGGGGTCAATCGTAGCGGAACACGACCTACTTTCTCACATATCTAAAGACAAAAATATACAGAACCATATCAATTTCTATTTGGAGCTGGGAGATTTTTTCAAAAAACATCACGAAGATGAGCATTTTAAAACTCGCTGGAGCGTGGACGACGAAGTGGCCGACAAGGTGCACGACTCTCTTCGCAAACTCTACGCCAGTCTAAGCGACGAGGATTTGATATTGGAAGCAGAGATGATCAGGAAATTTTTGGAGCAAATGAAAGATGTCTCGGAGCGTTACAAGAATGAAGAGATAGCCCGCAGATGGCTTTCTATCTCCAAGACTATTTCTAAAAATCCGCTTGGTGAATGGGGTAAGACTAATTCCCCAAATGTCCACACTCGCGGAGTGAAGGATTATGCATTCTTGGTGATGAGACGCCACGGTTCCCCGATGCACTTTAAGGAAGTCGCGGATGCTATTTCCAAGACTTTCAGCAAGAAGACTCATTATGCGACCTGTCACAACGAACTCATCAAAGATCCTAGATTTGTTTTGGTTGGACGCGGTCTTTATGCGCTTGCTGAGTGGGGCTACAGGACGGGAACCGCCAGGGAGGTTATTATAGATATTCTAAAGAAGGGAGGTCCGCTTTCCAAGGATGATATAGTAGAAAAAGTAATGAAAGAGAGGTATTTCAAAAAAAATACAATTTTAGTCAACCTGGTAAACCCTAAGTATTTTAAAAAGAACAAAAGCGGTCTATATGTTTTAGCTTAATGCGTTTACTTTACGTGCGTATTGTATTAAAATATTTACAATGATAGATCTTGTTGTCTTGTGGATTTATAAAGTAATTTTAGCGTTGCTTCCCTTGGGTGGTACGCTATTGCTTGCTTACATAGCTTACCACATGTGGCTCCACTATGTGCAACATGATTTTATTTCTGGCATCGACTGGGTTTTGCTCGAGATAGTTCCTCCGAGAGATGTAGAGCGTTCTCCCAAAGCAATGGAGCTTTTCATAACTAACGCGCTCTATCACTGGAGCCAGAAAGGGGGACTTGAGACGTATTGGCAAGGAGCGGTATGGTTTTGGTTTTCTCTTGAACTTGCTTCTATTGACGGGCAGGTGCATTTTTACATTCGTGTTCCCACGCGCGTAAGAAAGTTGGTTGAAACCCAAATGTACGCGCAGTTTCCCCAGGCGCGAGTGAAAGAAGTCGATGATTACACTTTAGCTGTTGATAAGATTGCAGATGGTAGTGAATACAATTTGTGGGGATGCGAGTTTAAATTGTTAAAGCCTGATGTTTACCCGATTAAAACCTATGTTGACTTTGGGCTAGACAAGGATCCAAAAGAAGAGTATAAAATCGACCCTATTTCTCCGGTAATAGAACTTTTTGGTTCTTTAGGCAAAGGGGAGCAGATGTGGTCGCAAATTGTGATCACTCCTTCCAAGAAAAAATACGCTCACTCAAAAAACTGGATAGAAGAAGGAGAAAGGGCTTTAAGGAAGCATTTGGTGGAATGGACGAGAT
>CAYIEM010000020.1:0-14267 GCA_964362545.1 uncultured Candidatus Saccharibacteria bacterium | reverse complement strand
GAAAGACCAGGAGACATCCTTCTGTTTCCTCTTATATATACGCCACCAAGAAAAACGAAGACATAATAGACCTAGAAAAGACTTCCCTGTTGCTTGCTGATGCAATAGAATTCATAAAGAACCTAGGAGCAGAAGGTAAGATCGTGCTTTTTGTCGGCACAAAACCAGAGGCCAGAGAAGCGATCAGGAATGCGGCGCTTTCCCTCAATATGCCTTATGTAAACACGCGCTGGATAGGAGGTACACTCTCTAATTTCACAGAAATCAAAAAAAGAATCAACGAACTTGAAAAATATAATAAGGAAAGTGTCGGAGGCGAACTTGAAAAATATACCAAGAAAGAACGGGTAGTTATGGCGAAAAAGATGGAGAGACTTTCCAAATACTATAGCGGGTTGCTTGGTTTAAAGAAAACTCCGGATGCTATTTTTATGATTGATAGTAAAGCAGAACACATAGCTGCTACCGAAGCAAGAAAGAGTAACGTCCCTGTAGTTGCACTTTCTAACTCGGATTCGAATATAAAAGGTATTGATTACCCCATCATCGGGAACGATACAGGTATTCCTTCCATCAAGCTCTTTACCGACTCTATAGTTAACGGTTATAAAGAAGGCATGATGTCCCTGCCTACCGGACAGGTAGGTGTACCTGCCCCTCTTAATAAAGTAAAATAAATAACTCTAATATAAACTTATGTCTACAGAAGTTACCACTGAACTTATTAAAAAACTTAGGGATTCGACTGGTGTCTCGATAATGCAATGCAAGAACGCCCTGGAAGAAGCCGGGGGAGATATGAATAAGGCCCTAGCTATTCTAAAAAAAACCAGCTCTGATATTGCACTTAAAAAGGCCGGACGCGTAGCAAAAGAGGGAAGAGTTTGTATTAAGACCGACAACAATAAATCTGTTTTGGTTGCACTCCACTCTGAAACAGATTTCGTGTCTAAAAATGAGGACTTTGTAAATTTGCTTTCTAATCTGGTAGATATAGTAATAAATGAAGGTATAGAAAAAATGAAAGAACGATCTAAGAGTATGATTGATCTTGTTATCCAGAAAACCGGAGAAAAAATAGAGCTAGGCGACATATACGAGGTGAAAGGAGATGTGGTGGGAAATTATGTACATAATAATAAATTAGGCTGTATTGTTTCACTAGATGGCGGAAGCGTTACACTCGCCAAAGATATCGCTATGCATATCACTGCCATGAAACCAGAATATATATCTCAAGATGAAATCAATGACGAGATGAAAAATACAATGCAAGAAATTTTCCAGAAAGAGATAGCAGGAATAAACAAGCCCGAAGAAATAAAGAAGAAAATGCTAGAAGGCAAGATAAGCACCTACTTCAAAGAAAAAACTTTGCTAAATCAGGTCTTTATAAAAGACCTGAGTGAAACAGTGGGATGGCTTCTAGAAAAAAGCAAAGCTAAAATAAAAGAAGTAAAACGTTATTTTATATAAACATCATGCCTCTATCTTTATTTTTTTTCCTTCTGTCTCTCGTAGGTATCGTCTCGATGATAGGACACAAGCTTGTGTTAGTAAGAAACGGAAAATATGGCCCTATAAACAAAGAGGAGGTGGATATTTTGCTTTTTGTCACCCCGGACCTAGAAAAAATAAAACTGCTTACGTTTAGGAATATGAAAAGGTTGGCATACTTTACAGTGTTCGCTACTCTTAAATTAATAATTAAATCATCAAATTTCATAAAAGTAAAAAGCAGGATATTAGTAGAAGCGATAAAAAACAGACTAAAAAGAGATAGAGACGAATTGATCGAAGAAATTGGGGAAAAGAAAGAAGTATCCAAGTATTTACGGGTGATCTCAGAGTACCATCAGAAAATAAAAAGGATGAAACACATTATAAAAGAAAAAGAAGGGATAGAATAAGAAATAAGCCGCCTTAGCTCAGTTGGTAGAGCAACGCTTTTGTAAAGCGAAGGTCCTCGGTTCGAATCCGAGAGGCGGCTCCAGAACCAAGCTAAAAGATTTCTTTTTAAGTTTATTTAATAGATAAACACCGTTTTTTATTGCTCCAAAAATGTTAAATGTGGTAAACTATATGAGTGTGGACGAAAGTCCGCAATAAAAAAATAGATGTTCAAACGATTGATAAAAATGTCAAAAATTTTGTTGGTTCTTTTGGTAGCGACTGCTTGGATTTTTTCTAGTTGGACGCAAATCCCCTCCTCAGCGCAGGAAATTGATCCATCTCCAAAAACAGAAACTCCGGAGCCAACAGAGGAAGCAACAACTCCGCCAGTAGAAGAAACTTCTCCAACCTCAGATATAGAAAACGCGATCTTGGAAATCACCGAAGAGCCTCCTACTGAAGAAGGAGCAGAGAAAGCTTTGCCTTTTGACGGAGAGCCACTGCCGGAAACATCAGAGGAAGGATTAACCATTGACGAGATTTTGGATCCACCCGAAAATCCGGAAACATTAGAGGAAGGACCGACCATAGACCATATTTTAGATCCATTGATTGAACCGGAGGCGCTTTTATTCGAACCAATCAAACAACTTAAAGAAAGAAAATTGGACAGAGAGATCGTGGTTGATAAAAATGCGGAACACAGATGCGATGCGGTAAATTTCAACTTAGATATTTCAAAAGAAAGTTTTGCGTCCGCCGAATTTTCTTTGACAAGAAACACGGACAATATTGAAGCAGAGACAATAGAAATTGGAAGTCTGCCACGGGGTATTGATATGATTTTTCTTGATAATAATGATTATTCCTATTCACCAGATAGAGACGAGAATTCGCTTGTGCTTCAAGTGGAAAATCAAGTCGGCTCCCAGCAAGGCAATTTCAATGTGCCAATTATTTACACCATCGGAAATTCTACCATTATCTGTCAGATCAATATAATCAATCTATCGAATCCAATTCCAATGACTGAACCGGAAACAATAAAAACAGAAACAAAAATAAACGATATTCCAGATCCAGTTGAAGAATTTTTACCCCTCGATGAAGAACCGACACCGGAGACACCAGAGGAAGGACCGACCATAGACGAAATTCTGGATCCTCTCGAAAAATCAGAAACACCGGATGAAGGACTGACGATAGACGAGATATTGGATCCGCTCGCTGAACCGGAAGCGATAGTGGAAATTATACCGGAACCGGTTGAAGAACCCCTGCCCCCCGATGAAGAATCAATACCGGAAGCTTTGAAGGAAGAACCGGTAGTAGATGAGATATAGTATGTCAAATTCCTATCTGTGGAAAAATAAAATACTAAAAAAACATTTATTTTTAAAATTATTTCTAGTGGTAGTGGTTTTTTCCACTATGATCTTTTTTAGTGGTACTAAAAAAGCGGAAGCAGCGTTTGCCTTTGTGCAGACTATTAACGACTGTTTCACCACCGCGGGAAATGGCAATACGATGACCTCGTGGTCGCCTCAGGCGAACGAGATATTACTACTTGCAGTCTACGTTCTCAATGAAGATACTGCGGTGACAAACGTTGCCGGTAATGGCCTTACATGGACACAGGTTGCTGATGTCGATAACGCGCGCGCGGTGGGGGGCGTTACTGTTTTTCGCGCCTCTTCAGCTTCGACACCCTCCAGCGGGTCCATCACTTTTGATCACAATACCGCTAAACCGGCTCTCGCTTTTGCTACCAGGATCTCCGGCGGTGACCGAACGACGAATGACGGTGTGGAGGCCTCGAATACGGCGCCAGGAGGGGTGACTGACAATGACGATATGCTGGTGAGTTTGACCACCGTCACCAATGCCGCGCTTGCAGTTGGGTTGGGCGGACAGCGTGGGTCTGGGACCTTCACGCCGGGTGCGGATGAGACCGAAATATTTGAGTCGAGCGCTGACTGCGGGGCGAGCGGCAGTCGTATACGCGGGAATCTTTGGCATATTACTAATCCGGTTGATCCTGCGGCAACCGTCGAGCTTGGGCAAGCCAACAGTTTGGGAGCCGCGCAAGCATGGACTGCGGTGGGAGTGTCGATCAAGCCCGCCGCGACGGCCAGCAGCACCTACGACCAACGGGTCTATCGTTTTTTTGAAAATACCAATGCTGCTACTGCAATCACTCCCCTAGCCGCCGCCGATACTGCGATTACCTTATCTGCCACCGGCGGAGCTTTTCGTCTGAAGATGCTTTTGCGGGTAGATACCGCCGATTTATCGACAAGCGGTCAGGATTTTAAATTGCAGTTCGCCCAGCAGTCCGGTACTTGCGATACCACTTTTTCCGGCGAAACTTACGCGGACGTTACTGACACGAGCGTCATCGCTTACAACAATAATGCCACTCCCGCCGATGGCGACAATTTAACTTCCGACAGTGATGACCCGATAGATGGTGGACGCACTGTAGTTCTTCAAGATTATGAAGAGTTAAACAATTTTACAAACAGCGCAGCCGCTATCACTTCCGGACAAGATGGTCTGTGGGATTTTTCTTTAAAAGATAATGGGGCTCCAGCCAGTACCGCTTACTGTTTCAAAATTGTCAAATCTACTCCAGCTGATTTAAACACCTATACTGTGGTTCCGCAAATCACCACTGCCGCATCCACCTCAACCGAGGCGACGATTGACGCGACGATTCATACGACTGCCACTCGTTCAAAAGAACAACCAGCCCTTGTGTTTATTTCAGATCAGGTCGGATATGCATTTTATAGTAACAGTGGCAATACCTGTCAGTATAGTAAAACAAGCAATGGTGGCACAAGCTGGGCGGCAGGTGTAGACATCGCTGCCTACGCCTGCACCAGTGTAGGCGTGTGGTACGATCAGTGGACTCCGGGGGATACCACCGGCACTATTGTTCACATGGTGCTTCAAGACGCGGGTGGACACGATATCGAGTACATCCAGCTCAATACTTCTAGCGATGCTCTAAGCGCCGCTGACGGTCCCATTATGAATAACACTGCGGGCGCATCTGGCGTTGATAACACCGCTATTACTAAGGCTACAGATGGGGATCTCTATATCGGACTCAATGACAATGACGGTACGAATAATGTTATAAAAACATGCACGGGTACCTGCACCACATCCACGAACTGGAGCGCTGTCGGCACCTCGCCACTGAACGCGACTATTCAAGATCATATTCTCCTCGTGCCCCTCGCGAGCGGAAGTGTGATGGTGATACGGGACGACATTACGCTTGAAGACATCGAGTCAAACATTTGGAACGGATCTACCTGGGCGGGGTGGGTTGATATAGATATCACCGCGCCGGATGATAATACGGATTATTTTGAAACAATCTCGGCAACCGTTAATAAATCCACCAATGACGTGTATCTAGTTTTTGTGGAAGATGTAGCTCTTTCCACTGCCGATGTTCACACTGCGGTGTATAATGGGTCAACGTGGACAACGAAAACCGACGCGGCAACGAATCAGGCAATCACGAATGCCAGTATTTTTATTGACCAGAACAACAATAATGTGTATGTTGCGTACCTGCAGGGAACGGTAGGCTCCAGTATGACCGCGTATTATAGACTCTCAACTGATGGCATGGCGACTTGGGGAACAGCCACCCAATTCAATACCACCACCGGAGACTTGCGATATGTAAAGCTTAACATGATGTCAAACGAACGGGTGTACGGAACTTATATTCAAAATACGAATGCTGACCTTCTGGGTAATACGATTGCGGACTTGAGTGGACAGCAATCTCTTACTTTCAGCATCTCGGACACCGGTATCGGTTTTGGCGCTATTTCTTCTTCCGCTTCAAGATGGGCAACTGGAAACGAGGCTGGCGCGACATCAGAAACAGTAGCCCACACTCTTGTTGTCGCCACCAACGCGACGAGCGGATACAGCTTGACTGTAAACGGCGCTACTCTTGCTTGCAGCGCCTGTGGCGGAGCCACTGTCAGCGCTATTGGTAATATAGCTGTGGCGCCCTCCGCCGGCTCAGAGCAGTTTGGAATAAATTTGGTTTATACTGGCGGTTCAGGAACAGCTTCATCCCCATACAATGATCAAACTTCCCCTTACACTTACGCCTTTGATACCGGCGCTTTTCCAGACCAAATTGCATCTTCTAGTGGTGTTTCGGCTAGTACCACTTATTCCGTTTATTATATTGGCAATATTACTCCGACCACCGAAGCCGGAAGCTACAGCGCCACTTTGACCTATATCGTAACGGGAACGTTTTAAAACTGATACAAAATATGGTATAATTACAACATGAATATGACTATCGGCGATTTTGTAAAACAAAGAAAGTATTTATTTTGGTCAACAAAAAATTATGACGGCTTGTCAAAAGAAGCCGTAGTCGAAGGTATTTTGAATTATGGCGATATGAACGATGTGCGAGAATTGATTTCCCTTCTGGGTATGCAAGAAGTCGCGAAAATCTTTCATGAAAACACCAACCGCGCGCGAGTTAATTATGATAAGAAAATAGTTCATTATTTTTCACTATTTTTCAAAAAATATGCATAGAGAAATTCTAACCGAAACTCAATCAAAACTCTTGCCGATTGTTAAATTGTTTTCTGACGATTTTGGTTTGGTTGGCGGAACTGCTATTGCGTTGCATCTCGGACATCGAGAATCCATTGACTATGATTTATTTACCTTTGAAGAATTTATAAACCAAAAAATCCGAAGGAAGATTTCACAAGTTGAAAAAATAAACTCTGTTTTGCGAGATGAAACCGGACAATTTACTCTCGAGATAAACGGCGTAAGGTTCACCTTTTTTCAATTTCCTTATAAAATTGATTTTTCAGAACCGTTTGATGACATCGTGAAAATGCCAGACATTCTCACTCTGGCCGCCATGAAAGCGTTTGCGCTGGGCCGTCGAGCTAAGTGGAAAGATTACGTTGATTTGTATTTCATTCTGAAAGCAAACCACACTGTTTCCGACATAACCACAAAAGGGAAAGAAATTTTTGGCAATGAATTTAATGAGAAAATTTTCAGAACCCAACTCGCCTATTTTGAGGACATGGATTATTCTGAGCAAATTATTTACAAAGACGGATTTTCAACTGATGACAAAATAATAAAAGCAGCGCTTATAGAATTCAGCTTATAAAATAACACTGCGCCACCTTGACCTATATCGCAACGGGAACGTTTTAGTTATCCACTCCATCTCTTGCTTGCAGTATTTTAAAGATGTATTATATACAGTATATTATGTATAGGGTTTTATTTTAAAAAGTCGCAGGCTATTATTAGTAGATTTTTAAGTTAAAAATGAAAATAAAAAATTGTTTTTCCAAGTTTGTAAGTTCATTCACTATACTCGCCCTCCTTTTGGTCGTAATCGCTCCAAGTATCGCGACTGCGGCTGTAGTTACAAGCGCTAAGGCGACATTTGGAAGGCTCAAAGCAAGCACTGCCAATGAATTTGGCACTATTGAATTTGCTACCCCGACTGGTATTCAGACTGGTGGCGGGGATACTATTATTCTTACTTGGAGCGCTGGTTTTACTCTCGCTGCGGAAGTCGCCGCGAACTATGATATTGAATTAGGTGACAGTGCTACTTGTTCGTCAGCAACATATACCGACGAAGTGGTTGCCCTTGTTGCTTCTGCTACTGACTGGGGACTAGATATTACAGGAAATGTTATTACACTTTCACCAGAAACTGATCAAACATTGACTGCTGGGTTTTGTATGCGTCTCGTATGGGGTACCGCCGCAACGACTGGCGGTACGGGTTCAGCAAGCACGATAACAAACGGCGCAGTGGGCAGTACTGATACTATTGTCTTTACCGGGGTTTTTGGAGACACTGGCACTATCACAGTTGATATTATTGACGACGACCAAGTTTCTGTTACTGCTACTGTCAACCAGACCATAACCTTTGACATTGATACGGCTGTTGCTAATGGTGAATCATCTACCCCATATACAGTCGCTTTGGGCACTATCACAACCTCTGATGTCAGAGTATCAGGTACAACAGATTCTATAAATGCGATATGGCTAGAGGGCGATACTAACGCGAGCGGAGGAATGGCAGTAACAGTCGCTAATGCCAATGGCGCAAATGGATTGGTGTCTACTGCAGTTCCGGCTGACAAAATTCCTAGCGCTACGACTACCATGGCGGCTGGAACCGCAAATTACGGTTTATGTATAGCAACTGCATCACTGGTGGGATGGACTCGCGCGACGGGATATGTCTCAGATACTTGCGCTACTAACTCGGCAACAAACGGCACAAGAGCGCTATCAACCACCGCTACAGCATTTCTAAATTCAGGTGGAGCGCCACTTGCATCAACTTCTCTCGCTGAAGTGATAGTGAATGCTGAAAATAGCGCTATCACTCCTGCTCACGCTGATTATACTGACACGCTTACATTCGTGGCGACTGGAACTTTCTAAGTCTTAAGTAATCAATGAATAATTATTCAAACAACAAGAAATTATTTGTCTTGTCTGTAGCGATACTCGTAAGTTCATTGGGGTTGTTTTCTAACGCGTATGGTTTAACTATCTCTCCCGTCCGCATAGAAGTTGCCGGCGACCCCGGACAAACTCTTTCCAAAGAGATGGTTCTGGTAAATGAGAATAATATTGAAGAGATTTTTTATCCATCTTTTAATAACTTTGAAGCGCGGGGAGAGTCCGGCGATCCCGCTTTTGTTGAACCAAGAGATGGTTTGGGCGCCTGGATATCTACTGTTCCATCTATAAGCCTAAAGGCTGGAGAAAGCAAACTCATTCCTTTCACTATTACTATCCCTAAAGATGCCGAACCGGGCGGACATTTTGCCGTTATATTCTGGGGTACTGATCAAAGTAAGCTCGGGGAAATTAATATCGGAGCTAAAATAGGTCTACTTGTCCTTCTATCGGTCAATGGCGATGTGAAAGAAGAGGCGGGTTTGCTTGGTTTTAACACTCTAGATAAT
This sequence comes from uncultured Candidatus Saccharibacteria bacterium, assembly GCA_964362545.1. Taxonomy (GTDB): domain Bacteria; phylum Patescibacteriota; class Minisyncoccia; order Phycocordibacterales; family UBA9973; genus UBA9973. Next base: position 5,337 of record CAYIEM010000020.1, on the reverse strand, counting down.
CAGACTTGGTATAACTCATTACCCGTGTCTTTTGAGTATCGTTTCAAAAATGATGGGGGTGATAGAATAAAGCCACAAGGCGAAATTATTATTCGCAATACCGTCTTTCTTGCCACCGAACATCTTGACGCCAATCCGATAAAAGGAAATGTGCTTCCAAAAAGCGCCCGGAAATTCAAAGTGGCTTGGATAAAGTACGAGCATCCGAAAGATTATGTGGCGCCGACTGGATTTTTCAAAAAGTTTTGGAGCGACGCAAGATACCAATGGAAAAATTTCGCCGTCGGGCTTTATTCGGCAAAATTAAATTTGGAGCAAAATTTGACGGAAAAATTGGAAAAAGAAACGATCTTCTTCTTCGTCTTCCCGTGGCAATTGCTTATCGTTATCTTTGTCATTTTGCTAGGGGGCGGATTCGTGCTGATTGCAGGTATAAAAAGATACAACCGATGGATTGTGGCGCAAGCTCAAGTAATACAACAAACAAACAAAAATGAATGAAATCGAGTTATTTTTTACTTTCAATCGTCATTTGTCTAGCCGTATTTTTGATACCTTCTAGCGTAAATGCAGACATAGCTGAAATAACAGCCGTCGTGCCCGGATGCGGAAACAACCTCGTTGAATTCGGCGAGCAATGCGATGATGCCGACTTGGGTGGCGCAACATGTATCTCGCAAGGATTTACCGGAGGCTTTCTTTTTTGCGCCCCCGTCTGCACTTTTGACACTTCATCCTGCACCTTGGGTGGCGGAGGAAGCGGAGGCGGTCGCCCCAATATTAAAAAAGACCTTGAACCGAAAACAGGATGCAAAATCGCTGATTTTAACTGCGATCGGTATGTGAACATTTTTGATTTGAGCATTTTGCTTTATTACCTGGAACATTCCGACCAAAATATAACGCTTTATGATTTGAGCAAAAATGGTAAAGTTAATTTTACAGACATATCCATACTGTTTTATTACTGGGACACAGTGTGATTACAAATCATGAATTACAAATTTAAAAATATTAAAAAATTTAGTATCCTCATTTTATTCTTTATTTTTTTTATAACGAGTGAAAAAGTTTTTGCTGTCGACCAAAATAATGCCAAGGTTTATTTTCAAAGCGCTGTTTCTGTCGTCGCGCCAAAGTCGGAATTCTTGGTAAGCGTATATTTTCATACCCTAGATCCCGTAAATGCTTTCGATCTGGAAGTTGTTTATCCGCAAGATAAACTGCAATTTTTAAATTCTGACAATACGAATTCTGTCGTTGACATCTGGCAATCTTCACCCACGATACTGCCAAATGGCAACCTTCGATTAACGGGTGGCATCCTTAAAGCTTTCAACGGCACAGGAGGCTTAATTATAAAAATGTCTTTCAGAGCTGAAAAGACGGGAAAAATAGCGCTTTTCCTCGTTAAAAACAACTTATATCTGGCTGATGGAAAGGGCACGGAAGTAAAAGCAGACACGGAAATTTTTTCTATTCTTATTGAAGAAAACGCCAAAGCCGTTTTTTCTTCCACTGTTCCTTTTAAAAGCACTCCAGCGGATATTTTAATAGCCCAGGAATTAAAGACTTTTAAGTCTGAGATGTTCTGGAAGAAAATTTCTATTCCTCTGTTAATTCTGGCGGCTTTTCTTTTGGTTATTTGCCTCTTAGCGGTGTATAATAAACTCAGGCGAAAGCCATAAGTATATGAAGCGTTCAATTTTTTCAGTTGTTTCTCTCATTTTTTTCATCTTTCCCCTGGCAAGCGAAGCGGCTGTCTTATCGCTCTCGCCTCAGACTGGCAGTTTTTCCGTCGGTTCCACTTTTAATGTTTCAATTCTTTTGGACACCAAGGAGCAATCAGTGAATGCGCTAGAAATTGTTTTATCCTTTCCTGCTGATATGCTTCAGATTGTATCGCCATCGACCGGTCGGTCCGTTATTGGCGTATGGACAGCCAGTCCGAAATTCGACAACAAGAACGGAAGAATAGAACTACAAGGCGGTATTCCCGGGGGCATAACTGCCTCAAGCGCTCTGGTTTCCACCATTACCTTCAGGGTTAAATCTGTGGGCGAAAGCGTCATCAAATTCTTGGACAAATCAAAGGTACTTTTAAACGACGGGCTGGGTACTAACACCCTCTCCCAGATGGTAAACGCCGTGTATAGCTTCAAGCTTCCACCTCCGGCCGGCCCAGTGGTAGTTTCAGATACCAATCCGGACCAGGCAACCTGGTATCCAAACAAAACGGTTTCGCTCCAATTCTTAAACGAAAGCTCCAAGAAGGATAATGGCTACAGTTACATACTTTCCGATAAACCAGCCACCATTCCGGACAATATCAGCGAAGGAAAAAAGAATACCGTTTCATACACCAATCTTGCCGACGGAATCCATTATTTCCACGTTAAAACACTGCATGACGGAAGCTGGGGAGGGACAACCCATTTCGCCGTAAAAGTGGACTCCACTCCGCCAGCCGACTTCAAAATAGACATCGCGCCTTCGCCTCGAACCTCGAGCCGCCAACCCGTCATCCAATTCACAACCACCGATGCCCTCTCCGGCATTGAACGCTATGATTTGAAAATTGTATCACTTTCCCCCGGTGGAAATGAGACTGATGCCAGCGGATTTTTCATTGAAACAATAAGTCCGTACCTGCCATCAGCACTCCCATTGGGCGGTTACGACGTGATCATCCGAGCCTATGATAAATCCGGCAATTTTAGGGAAGTGATAGAGCGTCTGCGCGTCACAGCGCCGATTTTTTCTTTTCTCCAAAGTGACGGTATAAAAATCAACATTCTTTTTGTGCCTTGGATATGGGTTTGGGGTATCTTTTTGTCGCTTTTAATTTGCTTAATATATGCGGCTTACCGGGTACGTCTATGGAGATATCTTACACACTCCGCGCAGAAAGAGAAAAAGTTGCCGGATAATATTATGGAGCAACTTGAAGAATTAAAAAGGTACAGAGAAAAATATGGCGCGAAAATGTTGCTTATGATTTTGATAATCTCATCTATGTTTCTGTCTCCTGGTTTGATAAAAGCGCAGACCCCTCAAATTGCCCCGCCACTTGTCACCACTATTTCAAAAAACATTTCCAATGAAGAAATATTTTATGTCGGTGGGAAAACGGATTTTGCCAACGAACAGGTGACTATTTACCTGCAGAATTTGCAAACTGGCGAAACATTTAGTCAATACATAGAATCAGATAATAAGGGTGATTGGTTCTATAGACATACGAATTTCTTGTCTCCGGGCAATTACCTTCTCTGGGCTCAAGGAAAAATTGGCGAAGAACTTTCTCCTCCGGGTCCTCAAGTGAGAATGACAGTCAACAGAACAGCTATCCAGTTTGGGGGCGGACGGCTTAGTTATGAAACTATCTATCTTCTTATCATAATTTTTCTATCAATTTTTATTTTAGGCCTTGGTGCATACATCATTTTCCATTTTTATCATGGACGCAAAAAACACTTAGAATTTCAAAAAGATATAAGGGAAGCGCAAGAATCAATCAAGAGAGGATTTGCGGTATTAAAACGGGATATTGAAGCCGAGCTTGCCGTCATAAACAAAATGAAGTTAAGCGTTGCCTTGTCGACTGAAGAAAAAATAAAAGAAAATCAGCTGTTGTCGGACCTAGTGGCTGTTCAAAAACGCATCGGGCAAGAAATTTGGGAAATTAGCCAAGAAACATAAAATCGTGAATTACGAAACTCGTTGAGTTTCACAATTCAAAGTATCTAAGATTCTATTTCTTTAAGCTTAAAAGATTCCTTAATTCGGGCTTCTAGGTCTTTTGCGTCATGAAAATATGTTAAACTGTCACCATTGCAAAATTTAAAAAATGCGATTTAGTTAAAACTTATAGAAAAATTATACATTCCCATGGCGCAAAGACCCTGCAGTTTTGTACCGGCTTTCTGAGGAGGTACATTTATAACCGTTTCACCACTTGATGGTAGATTGCTGCGGTAGCCAAGACTTGGAATAACGAGAGCCGAAGAGCAATCAAAAGTACCCTTTGTGTTTACTTTAATGATAGTCGGGGTATCTGCCTGAGCAAGCGTCGTGCTTGGAGTATATCCTCCCTTAGCGTCAATACTGACGTATTGGACACCGTCTTTTATTGTGACATTCTGTTTTGATTCTGATCCTCCTGTAAAAAAAATTATTCCGATCACCACAACTAAAGCAAGGGTAATTATAGTATAAGATGTTTTGTTCATAGGATGATTATATATTGAATAAAGGATTGATAATACCGAGCCCTGCCAACCCTGAAAGAACGGCGAAAATGCCAAGTCCTGTTACAAACACCCCCGCGGATTTGAAAAAGAGAGACGAATATTTTCCATGCGCGAATGAGGCAGAGCCGAAAGAAAGAAATAGGAGTACAGGCAAAGTACCCAGGGCAAACGCGAGCATGATAAAAACACCCGAAGTGAAAGATCCACTAGAAACAGCCGCTACCTGCATCGATTGGGTAAATCCGCAAGGCAGGAAAAAAGTTCCGAAACCTATAAAAAGCGGAGTAAAAGCATTTTGCTCCATTCTCCTGAAGAAATTAAAAATAGTTGGGGATAGAGAAACTTTATTTTTCTTGAATATCCCCATTAAATTTAAACCAAGATAGAGCATCACGAAAGACGCGACCAATCCCAAGATTGCCGTGAAAGTAAAATTGATGCCTATGGTATTTCCGATAAATCCCAAAACTCCGCCTAATACTGCGAAACTAATCAATCGTCCCGCATGAAAAAGAAGAAAATTCTTTTTGTCGCTTATCTCGTCTTGCGACACTTTGGCGGAAAGCGATAGAACTAATCCCCCGACAATAGCCAGACAACTGGAAACAGAGGCGATGAGCCCGATAATGAAGCTAGTCGCAAACGTAGTCTTATCGCCGACGCCGATATTTAAAACGCCTGATTTCTGCAACACAAAAAACAGAGCTAGCAATAAAAGCCCAATGGGTATCGCTTTCCAGATAGCGTCACTATCTTTAATTTCTTTTTCTATTTTTTCCGTTGAAACAATGTAACCATGTTTCTTAACTTTTTCGGTAAGCAATGTCACCAACTCTTCCGCGTTTTTATCGCTTTCCGTTTCTATTTCAATAATTTCTTTCTCTAGATCTACTCGCGGATTCTTCACAAAATCCTGTTCCCCTAAAACATCTTCAATCAAGATTTTACAAGACGCGCAATGAGTGCCGGAAACGTGAAATATGTATTTTTTCAACATTAGACACACAGTCTATCACGAAGAATTACGTCCCGCAACCTACTCCACCCTTTTGTTCTTGCGGTTTTATCTGTGACATAACTTTTT
>CAYIEM010000019.1:0-15300 GCA_964362545.1 uncultured Candidatus Saccharibacteria bacterium | reverse complement strand
ATTGATGGATTCAGAGTCCACATTCCTACCATTAGAAGATCCCGCAATGTTAATATTTTCGAAATTTGATCAGTTTAATAAATCTGAACACTTCTTTTTTCTTTGATAATTGAATCATGTTTTTGCTCTTATGGGGATGAAATCCAAGTGAGGAAACAAGTTTATATACATTTTCAAGCATTGAAACATTTCGATTAGAAAACTGAACTTTATATGTACAAGTGGGCAAATGAATAGAATGCGACCCTTCTGCTTCATACAAACCTCTCAGATACCTTACTACATATTTTCGGTTTTTCAAAATCCAAAAAGGTACTTCGATTTTTTTATATTTACGAGCACCGCTAGGTATTCCCATGCGTTTACTTATATGCTTTTCATATAAACCTATCTTTGTTGAGTTATTTTGGTTACTGTTTCTGACATAAGGTTTTTTGTTGAAGATCTTCTCCATAATTTTTGCATATCTAGTAACAAATCTTGGATTGTTTAAATTTGAAATAAGTCTTAGTTCTTCAGTTCTAGGGTAAGAACAAATATGGCCATCACCTAATGTTACCCCTATAAGTTCAGCAAGGTCACCGCCTTTTTTCAATGGCAAATACTCCGCTTTGATTTTACCTTCAGCTTTCATCTTATCTCTCCATTGCTTGAAATTGTCTATCTTTTTTGATTTCATGGTTTCAGAAATTTTTCTGACGGAATCATCAGTGTCCTTAGTTTTTCCTTTGTTCCAATTACTTGGCATAAAGACATTATACCATATTTTTCTACCATTAGACGATCTCCCAACAACTAGCATTTCACTCAATTGCAATAGTACATAAAGGTATTTTAATCAAATACGCATTATATTGAAATCGTTACGTACTGGGTTACGTAACCAAGTACGTAATGAAAAATATGTTATTATAAAAATATGAGCAAAAAATACTACATTACTGGAGTAAGTGGAACTGGAAAGTCCACTTTGACAGAAGAATTCAAAAAACGAGGATTAAATGCTGTTGATTTAGACGACGGGTTTTGTGCATGGAAGAATATCAAAACCGGAGAAGTGTCCAATGTCTTAGACAAAGATGCTGAAGATTTTTATGACAAGAATGATTGGTATTACGATCTAGAAAAATTACTCAGCTTTTTAGATAAACAAAAGGACACTTTATATGTTTTCGGCGCATCCGCCAACCAGGATGAATTTTTACATTTGTTTGACAAAATTTTTCTTCTTACCTGCGACCCGAAAACTTTTTGCGCCAGAATCGACTCGCGCACGAATAATGCTTATGGAAAGCGTCCATCCGAAAAGGAAAATGAATTGCGCTGGTTTGAAGAATTTAACGTTCTCATGATCAAGCGAGGCGCGATTGTTATTGACACTGAAAATCCTATCGAGAATGTAGTAGAAGATATTGTTTCCAAGTCAAAAACCTTTAATTAAGTTTCATCTGTTATACTTAGTCTATGCAAGAAAATAATCCAAAGGAAAACGAAAGAGAGATAAGTCTGAATATCTTGAAGCACCTGGAAGATTTATCGAACAAGATAAACAGTATCCTCGCAATTGGACTTCTTGTTCTTACCATCACCGGCACCCTGTATAAAAAGTTGGGGGAGTAATGTTTTCTAGTTTGTTGCTATAATAAAAATATGAACTTAGTAGAAACATTACAAAGTCTTGAACCAGTTTTTATTCAGGCCGGACAACTTGCATATAAAATGCAGAAGGGCGTGGATTATCACAACAAGCGTGAAACAGGAGACCCTATGGGCGATATTGTTACGGAGGCTGACTTTACAGTTCAGGAATTTTTGCTGCGGGAAATGATTAAAACAGATTTGGTCAATTGTCGTCTACTCGCTGAGGAAGATACGATATCCACGGGAAAATTTAACGAACAGGGAAAATATCATCTGGGCATAGATCCAATAGACGATACGAAAATTTATGCCAGTGGCCAAGAACATTTTAGTGTCATTGTTTCTTTGCATGATGGTGAAAAATTTTTATATATGTTTTTTTATTTCCCGGCATGGGACTGGACTCACAAAATCGTCAATGGTCATTACTCTGAGTTCGGCAAAAGACCTGAGCTTCCTGATAATCTTAAAAATACGGTGCTTTATTGGTCTGGGGACCCAGAACAACATGTACCTAAAGAAGTTTTCGATAATTTAAAAAAGAAAGGAATTAAGTTCAGTAAAATTAGAGAATTAAATCTAGACGTTGGCAGTATCGGTATGTTTGCCTCAGGCATGGTAGCTGGCGTGTACCAAGAAGACATGAATACTTACGATGGCCTAGTTGAATTTAATATAGCTTCAGCTAAAGGATTGAAAATATATTCAAGCTCGATAGACTTAAAAAATATTCGAGAAAAAGGATCAGTTTTGTATTATCCGGGGTATTACCTGGCATTGTGGAAGTAACTAATAAAAACATGGCAAAGATAATTGTGTGTCTGGGCTATCACTTGAATTCTGACGGTTCCATTCATCCCATTCTAAAAAATCGGCTAAAGGATAGTGTAGCGGAAATCGCTAAAAATCCCGATTCTATTTTAATGTTAATGGGGAGTTCTTTATATAGCGAAACAGATTCCATCAAAATTCCGGAAGCAAAGGCCATGCAAAAATATCTGGAAAATAATTTCAGTAGCAGTTTAAAAAACACCAAAATCATAACCGAGGAGAATTCAGCGAGTACCATTGAGCAACTGTGTTTTTTGAAAGAAAATATTCCGAATATCGCGGATCTTATCATTATCTCAAGTGAATTTTTTGGAAATAGGGTCAGGTTATACGCAGAATATATTTTCGACGTTACGGACGGAATTACGTTTATTGAATCAAAATTACCGGACGACATCAGAGAGAAATTTAAAGAAATTGAAGCGAATAAATTGGCCAAAGCCATAGCATGGTTAAAAAATCACCAAAAAGGTGATTTCCAGAAAATCTTAGAAGAACAAAAAGCCTTTCAGGACAAAGTCAGAGAAGGAAAAGTCATCTACTTTGTTTCCTGAATGATTAAATTTCTAGCATCGATAGATATTTGGCAAATTTAGTTAATTATGATGTTTAATTTATTGCATTTTGTTAATAGGAAAGTTCCAATATCGCACCAGATCAAAGGTTCTGAATGAAAATGAAGAACTCCCGGCATTGTATTCTAATTTTTAGATAAACCCATTTATTTTTTTCAGAATTTCAAGGGTTTTCGATATTGATTCTTTTATAAACATCATCTCATTTGGAGTACGCCTTTTTCTTCTTTCCCAATTAAACATAACCCCTATAGGGACCGAGACTAGGAATATGATATATTTGTTTGTATGACTAAATTTGTTTTACATGGCGGGTTTGATAAAAATATAGGATATATAAAAGATGAGTTTTTCTCAGAAGCTCTTCGAGAGACACCGACGGATGTAAAAATATTTTTGGTTTTCTCTGCGGAGTTGAAAGAATACTTGGAACTTAGGATTGAACAATGCAAAGGACAATTTAATAAAAATAAAGGCTTAAAAAATTTAGAATTTAAAATGGCTTCCGAGGAAAATTTTCTGGAGGGCTGTGCGTGGGCAGATGTCATATTTCTGAGTGGAGGGCGTACTGTAAATCTTTTGGAAGGTTTCAAAAAGTTTCAAAATCTAAGTCAGATATTTGAAGGTAAAATAATAGTTGGTGACTCTGCTGGAGCAAATGTTCTGGGACATTCTTTTTACAGCAGAAAAACAAAAGAGATCAGCAAAGGACTTGGTATTTTACCTTTTAAGATTATTGTCCATTACACAGATGATATAGGTAATCCATTGTCAGAGATAGAGCCAAATTTGGAGACTTTATTCTTACGTGAATACGAAACCAAGGTATTTCACAAATAAATATGGCGATCCAATGAACGTACAAATTCAACCAAATATAATTCAAAAATTCGTGGTGGTGGAAAGCAATAACGATATTTTCCTATGGGGCAATCCTAATGCGAAATTTCACAAAGATATAGTCCAGAACATGCAAAATTCTGGAATTGCGATAACCAATATTAAAGGAGGAGCCAAGCTCAAGATGGAAAAAGATAAAATTTATGTGTGGGGTGAAAGCAGTGTCTATGGGGAAGTTGCTTTCAAAGAAGAATTTGAAAAATATCCAGTTTCTGAAAACACAATTTTGGTTGGCCATAGTTGTGGATGTGCTTTTTTGGTACGTTGGTTGGGTGAGCAGAAGACAAGAATAAAAAAATTAATACTTGTAGCACCTTGGAAAATTCCAAAAGAAAATAATTCTATGAAAGAAAAATTTTATACATTTCCGATTGATGAAACTCTAGAATCTAGAGTAGGAGAAATTATTATGTTTACTGCTGACAACGAAAGAGAGGATGGGAAAAAAAGTCTAGAAATCTATAAAAGTAGTCTAGGTGGTAGAGTTATTGAACTTAAAGGAAGAGGGCATTACATATTTGGAGATATGGGAACAGAACAATTCCCAGAATTATTGAAAGAGTTTCTTTAGTCAATTAAGAGTTATTCTCCTTCTTGTATTCCAAAATATCTCCCGGTTGGCAATCGAGGGCTTGGCAGATGGCTTCGAGAGTCGACAAGCGCACCGCTTTGGCCTTGCCATTTTTCAGGATGGAAAGGTTGGCTAGAGTGATGCCGACACGCTCTGCGAGCTCGGTGACGCTCATTTTTCTTCTTGCCAACATTATATCGATGTTAATGATGATAGCCATGTGATTTTACGAAAGCATGTCGCACGACACCGTCCTTTAGAGTGCGACTCTTGTGTTAAACTGCAATTAAACAGTCAGTTCATTCTCGGATTTTATGGCGATTGCGCTCTCGACAAGCTTTTGGAGCACCGCAGCAAAAATCGCGATAACGAGTGGCGCGCCCACAAACATCAGCCCTATGATGACAACGCCCGGCGCGTCATCCGCTTCTGCCAAAATAAAGAATTGGGGCAAAGCCGATACATACAAGACGCTAATGGTGAAAGCGCAGTATTTTATTTTCTTTAAAGCTTCGACTGAAAGTTCTGAGAAAGCGATGCTCTTGTCTATGTAGGTTAGAAGTTTCCAAGCTTGCAGGAGCGCTATGTAAAAAGGAATTGTCGTAAGCCACATGACGAGTACCAGGGGAGAGAGCAACCGGTCAAAATACGACATGTTTCGTATGCCTTCACCCGCCAATCCCACAAACATTATGATGCACAAACCTAACACCATCAGCCCTAGAACAATCAGGGCTAATTTTAGAAAAAGTGTGGATCCTCGTTTCATAAAAATAATTCTAGCAGATAGTTTATCGTTTTGCAATATATTTTTATCGTTTTACCATGTATTTATCTTTCAGGCAAGAGTTTGACCTTTTAAATGAAAATAAGTTATTTGGTAGTTTTCTGTCATAAATGAGTATATTGCTCTTTATTTGGATAGATTTAGCTCATACTTGTGTAGATTTGTATATTATGATAGTATGTTCGTATGGAAGAAAAATTATTAACAATTAGTCAAGCGGCTGAATATCTGGGGGTTTCTTTAAACACGCTTCGTCGTTGGGATGAGAACGGTAAACTAGTGGCGATCAAAAAAGATGGTGGCACCCATAGGTATTATCGTGAACAGGATTTAGAAATCTTTGCCAGTGATTTGATGAAGTTTGCATCTGAATGGATAAAAGACGGCGCTCCATTTCCCGGTACTTTCTACTGCGCGACGAGTTCTATTTTCAACGCCAGACTGACGAAAATGGAATATGCATTGATGCAGAAACCTGGGTTCGAAAAATTATATTCTTTGATTACTTTGATTACCGGAGAGATTGGCGATAATTCTTTCGCTCATAACTTAGGCAAGTGGCCAGATACTCCCGGAATTTTTTTTGGTTTCGACCTAGAGAAGCGTATTGTCGTACTCGCTGATCGAGGACTGGGTATTTTAGAAACATTACAACGGGTTCGCCCTCAACTTTCTAGTCATGTAGAGGCGGTGAGAGTCGCTTTCACTGAATTTATTTCCGGTCGAGCACCGGAGAAACGCGGAAATGGACTCAAACTTGTTCGAGAGGTTGTTACTGATCAACCATTCGATCTTTTTTATACTAGCGGTGATGCCGAGGTGCGGATGAAAGGATTAGAAAAGGAATTTCGTGTTACGCGTGGTCAGCGTATCCTCCGAGGATGTTTAGCAAAAATAGAATTTTAATAAATAAAATATATGAAATTACAATTAGAAAAATTTGGTAGGACATTAATTTCAAGAGAATTAGGCAGTGAAGCTTTGAAAGCTCTTCAGTCAACTTTGCGTGATCTGGCTAAAGATGAAGAGTTGGAAATAGATTTTTCTGGTGTATTAACATTGTCGCCATCATGGGCGGATGAATTTTTAAGTCCGTTACTTAATCAGTTAGGAGATAAATTAGTTCTCTTGCCAAGTGACAATCTCTCAGTTCACGCCACCCTTAAAATTCTAGGGGAAGTTAATAAAAGATCTTTCAACACTAAATTATAGTCAGCTTTAAATTTAATTAATTTTATTTATAACTTTCAGCGAACGCGTTATAAAAATTGTTTTATCGATTCCGAAAGGCAGAGTTACCACTTATGGTCGCATCGCGCGGGCGGCTGGCGGTGAGAAGCAATGTTATTGCTTCGCAAGACCTTCTTCAGATATTTTATGAACAAAGTGAAATAAAATATCGAAAAGGTGTACTGTTCCTGTAAGGAAGAGTGATATCCGCCCAGATTATTACCAGCGTATTAAGCAAAGCCACAAAGGCAGGACTAGACATACCATATCATAGAATCGTTTATGCCGACGGCAAGATTTGGGTAAACGAAAAGCGTCGAAAAGAGCGGATGAAATTGTATAAAAAAGAGAGGATAGAAATAGACAAAAAAGACAGGGTAAAAAATTTCAGAGACCTTCTCCTCGATTTTACATAACACTTCCTGTTCAAAATTATCCACTTTAGTTTAGTAAAGTAGTTTATGGGATCGCTCAATTACACAAGGTAGCCCTGTGTAATTATAATGGATGAAGACGACATTAAAAATTTTACCGTGCCTATTGAGAATCCGATAGGTCGTTTGTTATAATTCAATAAATTTGGCATAATTTGATTATGGAAAAAGACAAGGCAATCATTGTCAAAGTTAGAGGGGTAATCTTACATAAAGGGAAGTTGCTGTTAGTACGACTGGCCTGAAGACGCAACCTTTGTGTCTCTTCCAGGGGGACATTTGGAATGGGGAGAAGATATAAAAGAGTGTTTGTCTAGAGAAATGATCGAAGAGCTTGGGGTCAAACCAGATATCGGCAGATTGTTTTACATCAATACTTTTATAGAAGGTAACGATCAGTATATAGAATTTTTCTTCGAGATAAAGAACTCAGTAAATTACCTAAACACCGAACAACTTAATTGTTCTCACGCTCATGAAATATCTGAAATAATCTGGGCGAGTCCAACTGACGACGTTAACATTTTTCCCAAAAGTTTAGCGGACGATTTAAAGGCGGGGAAAATAATTTCAGATGAAGTTAGATATATCAGAGATTGATTGCTGTCTGGTGGAGAGTCCTTGCGAGGTGTACTAATAAATGCGACGATGTTTGATATCAGGAGGCACAGCAGGTAGTAACCGAGAAATTCATTTTAATTTTTTAAGCGAACAATTATTTTCCACTTTAGTCTAGTAAAGTGATTGGCGAGAGTTATCTTACTAGCACACAAATGGCAACAACACTGAAAAATTTAATAAAGTTAAAAGTTAAAATCCCCGAAGAACTTGTAAAAATTAAAAAGACGCAAGGGAAGAAGAGAATAGTTTTGGTCAGCGGATGCTTTGACATAATTCACGCCGACCATGTGGAATTCTTGGCCTGGAGCAGGATGCTTGGAGATTATCTGGTGGTGGCGATAAACAGCGACAAATCTGTCCGGAGACTGAAGGGCAATTACAGACCGATTGTGTCCCTAAAGGACAGAGTTAAGCTGACGGTAGTAAACTGTTTTGTCGATTATATAGTAGTCTTCAACGAATTGAATGTCGTTAATATTATAAAAACTTTAAAGCCCGACGTTTTTGCCAAGGGCCATGATTATGTTTTGGAAAAGAGTGAAGCGACAAAAACGAAGAAAGCGATGAATCAGGACGAAAGAAGGGCTGTAGAAAGTTATGGAGGGAAAATTTATTTCCTAGACAAACCTCCAAAGTATTCAACAACGCGGATATTAGAATTAATAAAGAAAAGGTTTTAAAGTTTACCTTTCGTGCTAAAATTAGATAGATATGGACCTGAAAAATTTCGTTTCAAAAAGTGTTTCGGAAATAATCACGGACAAGGTTAAACCTTGTCCGATGTATCTATGACACAAATCTTTATTTTCGGATCTAGCTCTGCTTATGGGGTTGGAGGCGAAAATGGTGGTTGGGCGGATATCTTAAAGAATAAACTCCACGGACTAATGTTTTCCAAAGGAGGAGTCGGAGAGAAATATGAGCTCTATAATTTTGCTAAGCCCGGAGAGCCCATAAGTTTTGTCTCTAACAATTTCAAGAACCAATTAGAAAAATACAGGAGATCGGGGAAGACGATTATCTTAGTTTCCATAGGGGGAAATAATTCGAGGGCGAAGGATACACCCGATAATTTTATTTCAACCGTTGATGAATATAGAAAAGAAATGACAGAACTACTTACTGAGCTCAAAGATAATGTCAATGAGGTTATGTTTATCGGAGGCGGATGTGTAGATGAATCTAAGACCTACCCAAAACCAAACCCACTTACAGGAGGACAGGATTATTTTTCAAACAAGAGGGGCTCGGAATTTAAAAAAGTACTTATAGAAATTTGCTCTCAGATTGGGGTTAGATTCGTTTCGCCTGGAACTGACGATGAAGAATGGGTAGAAAAATATTTATTCGAAGATGGTTTGCACCCAAATCAATCAGGACACGAGCTAATAGCCGAAAAAATATGGTTGGAGCTTAGGCCTTTGCTGGATTAGTAGTTTATCTATGGTATAAATCTTTGGTCTGTAAATCTGGTATAATATTTATATGGAAACAGAGTCCAAGACTCCTAAGTTTGACGCTCTATTAGAAAAGATTCTAGACATTTTGGTGCCACAGGAATACGAATGCGCGCAGAAGGATGTTTCAAAATATTGCGAAAAACAATTTAAAATTACAGATGAAGATATAAAGTTTTACAAAAAGTTAAAAGTACCTCCTCCTAAGTGTTGCCCCACCTGTAGACGCCAAAGACGTTTTGCTTTCGTGAATAGAATAAATTATTACAAGCGGCAAAATAATGCTCCTGGCGCAGAAGGGAAGATCGTCTCTTATGTCTCCCCTGTGTCTCCTTTGACCGTCTATGACCTCGATTATTACAGGTCAGCAAAATGGGACCCATTTTCATTTTCTAGAATCTATAACCCAAATGAATCCTTTCTTGGTCAATTTTATGATCTTCGTCTTAAGGTACCGCAATACGCCATAGTCCGTCATCCGTCCAGTATCAATAGCGAATACTCGCTCAATGGTAAAAATTTAAAAAACGGGTATCTTGTAAGTGGGGGCAGGGATTCCGAAAATGTTTGGTACAGCATTTTCATAAATAATTCAAGAGAAATCATGGATAGCCAAGATACTTTCAACTGTGAACAATGCTCGGAAGTTGTGGTAGCAAGAAACTTGAACTCATGTTTTTCTTGTTACTTTACCAAAGACTGCATCAACTCCCGTTTCCTCTTTGATTGCAAGAATTGCCAAGATTGTTTTGGGTGCGTCAATTTGCATAATAAAAAATATTGTTTCTTTAATGAGCAGCTCTCCAAAGAAGATTATAAGGAAAAAGTACGATTGCTTGGCTTAGAATCTAGATCTAATTTGCTGAAGACACAAGATCATTTTTGGAAATTTGTGAAAGAAAATCCAGTACGCGCCACTCGATCCATCAATGCCGTCAATTCTTCCGGGGTGCTTATTATAAATTCAAAGAATTGTCAACATGTCACTTCTTGTGAAAACGGAGAAAATGAAAGGTATGTGGATATGATTATGAACGATCGTGACTCGATGGATGTTTACGCAGCCGGGAATTCCGAAATGCTGTATGAAACTTCCGCTGTTGGGGCAGATTGTGCCAATGTAAAATTTTCCTTTGGTTCAAAACGAGTGACTGACTCTGAGTTTCTTATTAATTGCCATAATTGCCAATACTGTTTCGCCTGTATTGGCATGGAGAATAAAAGTTACTGCATACTCAATAAACTTTACGAGCCGGAAGATTATTTCAAAGAGTTAGACAGTATAAAATTTTCGCTTTTAGCAAAGGGGGAATACGGGGAGTTGTTTCCTGTAAAATTTTCTCCGTTTGCCTACAATAGTTCTGAGGCCGATCTATCTTACCCTCTGGACAAAGAAGAAGTGGATAAACTCGGTTCGTTTTATCAACCCGAGACAGATGTAGATACGCAGGGTTTAGATATATTACAAGCCAAAGAGAGTCCGGACTCTATCGGCGAGGTTGCTGATAGTATTTTAGACAAAGCGCTGATTTGCGAAAAAAGTGGAAGGCCATTCCGCATAATAAAAAGCGAATTGGAATTTTATCGTAAATTTAAGCTACCTATCCCGACGATTCACCCACTTCTTCGGATGAAAAACACCTTTAAATATTTGGGCGACAATCTTGTCTACCGGGGAAAATGCAGAAAATGTGGGATAGAACTAGATACAATTTATAAAGCGGAGGAAGGCTGGAATCTTCACTGTGAAAAATGTTATCAGCAAGAAGTTTACTAGTTGCGATATATTTATTATGAATAAAATCAAAGCTTGGATTAGAGACTACGCCCACTTATTCTCCTATGGGACGATTATGTATTTCAGACATTCTCCTCCGAAGCATTATTTGGGGCATGTTGTGGAAAACAAGATTACGCAATCGCCGAACTTGCCACTGATAGCGAGATTATCAAGTATTTGGAGAGTCATTCAGAAGTTAATAAAAAGATTGTGTCAATTATTCCCTCATATGATAATCACATCTGGCACGAAAAGGGAAGTTACCTGGATGGGGCAATAGAGAACATCAAAGTTCCAGTATTCGGACATCATTTGGTTTTAAATGATAAAAAAGTTTGGACCAAAGTCGTTGAGTTGGTGGAAAAAATTAGTAGGTTATAATATGCAATATGTCTCGAAGTTATTTATATAAATTATTTATACTCCTTATCATCTTTGGTTCCATGTTTGGAGCTTTTTTTGCAATGGCACAGGATGGTAGTAGCGGGACTTCGGATGACCCGTTAACTATCGAAGAACCTGCGACTACCACAACTCCGGAGCTGGCAACAACACCAGAACCTGTTACAACCTTACCACCTAGCACGGTAGTGCTAGAGCCCAGGACGACAACACCTGCCTTACCTACATCTCTGAGTTCCTCGCTGACCCCTGTCGTACCTGTACCAACCTCTACCTCCGAAACTACGCCCATAACTCCAGTCGAATCCCCGACAAATAGAAATTATGAATTTATAATTATCGCAGGTGTTGCAGTATGTTTAGGCGTGGCTGTGTTTTTTGGATTAAACAGTCGAAAGAAAAAAAGACAAGAAGAACAGGAAAAAAATTCGAAGTGTTCTAATATAAAAAAACTTTTGGACGACAAACTTGAAGAATTGACTGATTTAAAAAGCAGATTAGTGGGGAGGGCGAAAGATGAGGCGAGAGAGGGTTTGCGGGAGATGGTTTCTGGTACACCTGCCGGGGAGGTGGTGGCGTTAGTTGAAAAAGCAGAAGGGGAATACAAAAGAATTAAAAAGCTATACGATGAGTGTACAATTAAATTCGAGAGTAAGTCCAATGATAATGTAATTATTATTCATGGATGCCCTAGAAGCGAGAAAGAATTGATTGATGTAAACAATCCCGGCTTTTATTACAAACACTGGATACCTTATGTAAAAAAGAATTTGACATTGAAAGGCATAAAGATTGAAACTCCGCTGATGCCGGAGCCCTGGGCGCCGGACTATGAGGCATTCAAGAAGGAATTTGAGAAATATCCCGTGTCGGAGAATACAATTTTGGTCGGACACAGTTGTGGGTGCGCGTTTCTAGTCCGATGGTTGGGTGAGTCAAAACGAAGAATTAAAAAATTGATTTTAGTAGCTCCGTGGAAAATTCCTTCAAAAAATAATCCTGTAAAAGAAAGATTTTATAATTACTCTATAGATGAAACAATAAAATCTCGCGTGGAGGAAATAATAATGTTTACTTCTGATAACGAAGAAAAAAGAGGCAAAGAAAGCATCCGGATTTATCAAAAAAGTTTGGGTGGTAAAATTATAGAGCTGAAAGGAAGAGGCCATTATATTATAGAGCACATGGGAACGGGGGAGTTTCCGGAACTGTTGCGGGAAATTGTATAAAAATTTATAAAAAAATATTTACCTTACGCACCTGTGTCTGTCCAGGCTGAATACCAAAGAAAGCAGGAAACAATCTTCTGAATTTGGAAAGGGCTTATATATTTTATATAATGAATCCATGCAACAATTTGAACTCCCGAGCGGATACTATCGGGTAAGTATCAAGGGTTTGATTCTGGATGAGACTTGTAAAAAGTTTCTTGTTACCCTTGAAGATAGTGGCTGGTGGGAATTGCCGGGCGGAGCGATCGGACACGGAGAGTCAGTAGAAGATTGCTTGAAGCGGGAGCTAAAAGAAGAAACTGGTTTGATAGTAACGGAAGTTAACCCCAATCCATCATACTTTTTGACCGATAAAAACACGAAAGGGAGGTGGACGGTGAATGTAATTTTTGAAATAAAAGTCAAGGACTTGAATTTTACTCCATCGGAAGAATGCAAAGAAATTAAATTCGTATCTCCAGAAGAAGTAGAATCCATAAACGCTTTTACCAACGTCAAGAAGTTTGCAAAAATGTTTGATAGCCAAAGACACAAATGAATTTTGGCTAGATTTGTGTATAATTAACCCATGACTAAAAAACATATTCTCGTGGTTGAAGATGATACAGTCTCGGCTTCGCTTCTCTCCGACAAACTGGTCTCGGCCGGGTTTGAGGTGGAAGTGGCGGCAGATGGAGAACAGGGCTTGGAAGCAACCAAAAACAAACCTGATCTCATCTTGCTTGACATCTTGCTTCCGAAGATGGACGGGATGGCTTTGATGAAAGCGCTTCGCGAAGGAGGAGAATGGGGAGCTCAGGTGCCTATCATCATCACCAGCAATTTGAGTCCGGATGATGGAGCCATCAACAAGGTAGCCACATATGCGCCGGTATTTTATTTAATGAAAGCAGAGCATTCTCTGGACGACGTCGTTGAAAAAACAAAAGAAATTCTTAAAGTAGTATGAAAATACGCACCAAAATAACCCTACTGACTAGCGCTCTCGTTCTAGTGTCATTATTGCTAGTGCTTGGTCAGTATCTTTTAGAAAAAGAACGCACGTCGCTTTTCCTTGAGGGAATCAAAAAAGAAGAACAGGAATCTTTTAACCGTTTGCTTGATCTTTCAGGTTCGGAATTAGCCATTTTTGCCAGCGACTATAGCTATTGGGATGACATGGTGGAGTATGTGCACAATCCTGACCCTGTTTTTGCCAAAGAAAATATTGAAACAAGTTTGACCACTTTTAAAGCGAGCGAGATATATGTTTATAACGCAAACAGGGAATTGATATATGGTCGTGACTTAGATTATCTAGCCGTCCCGCCGGTTTTCGGAGAAGACCTTTTTAACCAGTTATACAAAAATCGTCTTTCCCATTTCTTTACTAGGAAGAACGACACCCTTACGGAATTTCGGGTGGCCACCATTCATCCCACTAATGATCCGGAAAGAATAACCGAACCCCAGGGACTATTTGTGGTCGGTAAGCGTTGGGACAAGGGCCATCTTTCCATTTTAGAAGAATTATCAGGTACTACCATTGTCCCTTCGTCCGAAAAAGCGCCAGGTCTCAGAGTAGTGAGTCTCTCCTTTCCTTATGAGGTAATGGATTGGAAACAAGAAATCGTAGAAACATTCACTATTATTTCTTCATTCCCGATAGTCGATGTCGTGCAGCAAACATCTAAACGACAGCTTTTGGTTATTACTGCCTCATCACTTTTAGTACTGCTTTTAGTTTACGTGTTTTTGCACATCCTGGTGGGACGACCCATCGAGGCTCTCTCCAGAAGCATCCAAAAGAAGGATTATCGTTTGATGAAAAAAATGCAGAAAAGTCCTTCCGAGTTTGGTATTTTGGCCAAGCTCGTGCTGGATTTTTCCGAACACGAATTAGTGCTGGAGTCTAAAGCGCACGATGAAGCTATCTTATCCGCTGTCGGAAGCGGACTCATCGCGGTTGACAAGGAAAAGAAAATCACCCTTTTCAACATGGCTGCTGAGCGTCTTTTTGGTATCACGGCAGAAAAAGCCTTAGGGCTTCGAATAGACGAGGTGTTTCAAGCGGAAACGGAAGAAGGTGCATCTCTTGCCGGAGATGAATTTCCGCTTACTCGGGCCTTGGGAACAAAAAAACTAATCAGCGAAACTATTCTCTGTGTGAGGCCTGACGGGATGAAATTTTCCGCCGTGGTGACAGCAACGCCTATTGTCCTCTACGGTGAAATTATCGGGGCGGTGCAAGATTTGCGGGACATTACTGCCGAAAAAACCTTAGAACGCAGTAAACGAGATTTTATTTCTTTGGTATCGCATGAGCTTCGCACTCCGCTTACCAATTTGACCTGGACGGTCGAACAACTTGAGTCAGCCAAAAATATTTCAGCTAGTACTAGTATTCCAGAATCGACAGTTCCATACATGAGGTCGGCCTTGAACCGCATCAGAACCCTAGTATCGGCTATAGTAGATGTGTCGAAGATTGAAAACGGTTCTATCGTCGCCGCCAGTAAGGTCCTAAAATTTTCTTCACTGCTTGCGCTTTCCTTAGAGGATTTAAAGCTGGCGATTAAAGCCAAAAATCTGACAGTAACGATAAACGAAGAAACTAGTGGCAATGATTTGGTGAAATCAGATGAGCGGATGCTCGAGATAATTGTCAACAATCTTGTTTCCAACGCTGTTCGTTATAGCAACGAAAATGGTCAAATACGCATAACCACCAGGAAGGAAGAATCAGAGCTGGTGGTCGGGATTGTGAATACCGGACCTGGCATTCCTAAGGAGGAACAAACTCAGATCTTTTCCAAGATGTTCCGCGCTACCAACGCCAAACTGCTCAGCCCCGATGGTA
>CAYIEM010000018.1:0-17207 GCA_964362545.1 uncultured Candidatus Saccharibacteria bacterium | reverse complement strand
CCAGTCTAAACGCTCCCAAAGCGCTTGTACTACCGGTATACTACAGCCCGTTAAATAATATAAATCACAATGAACACTTTACCGACTAAAGTCTAAACGCTTTTTTCACCACGTGCTTGTACTACCAACATACTACAGCCCGATTTCAAATAAAACGTTTTTTGAGTATATCATGGTTCTATTTTTTTCACCACGACTCTGAGCTCACCGAATGAGTCACAAAACAATATCACTGACTACTTTTATTTTCACTTTTTTATTTTTTAAATCCATAAAAACAACCAATAAATCGACCTGCCACTCTTTTTCTTCATCTACCTTTTTGTCCATTAGATATGTTTGAATTGTCCGAGCTATTCTTTTCATCTTCCACGGATGCATGTTGTCTTCTGGGTTGTAGCTATCTAATGTTTCACGCGGAACGTTCGTATTGTCAAGGTTGAACCTTGACATAGAAACGCTTTTTACCTCAATAAAATATATTTTGTTGTCCTTTTCAGCTACAATGTCTATTTCTCCCCATTTTTTAGTATAATTACGATCTAGAATCGAAAAACCGTGTTTCACGAGAAACTTTACAGCTATGTTTTCACCAATTTCTCCTGTTTTTTGAGTCTCAGATGTAAATACTTTAGGCATGAAGTAAGTTATAAAGTCATAAAGTTCTTAAAGTTATCAAGTAGTTGGATCCTATTTATACTTTACAAACTTTCAACTTTACAACTTCTTTGTGTTTCACGTGACAGAAATTACCTGTTTTAATGTCTTTTATAAAAATATCCTTATTTATCAACATATTTTTAATGAAATAGGCCTTAAAGACAAAAGCTTAATGTGTCCTTTATGAACATTACTAACATAGTTATCCACATTTTTTACAAAATCCTTATTTTGTAAGATCTTAATAAAGGACAGCACTATCTGGTGCGGGTAAGGAGAATCGAACTCCTACCTAGTGATTGGCAACCACTCGTTCTACCACTAAACTATACCCGCAAGTCGATCAAAATATATTTTACAAAGTTCAAGCCAAATCAGTAATTTTATTTTTAAAAAACTATTTCACATTATACTATTTTAATTTTTTTAGTGCAATTACTTATTGGATATAGGCTTTTTTATTTTGTAAAATATCAATAAAGATGTATAATCATTTAGTTATTAATTAATTAAGCACCCGTAGTGAAATGGATATCATACTCGCCTTCGAAGCGATCGTTGAGGGTTCGACTCCCCCCGGGTGCACATCATAAGTTACTTTTATGGATAACATCAAAAATCTAGTATCTAAAGTCCCAAAAGAAGTTTCATATGTAACAGATGTTCTCGAAGAGGCTGGTTTTGAGGCATATCTGGTTGGCGGATGCGTCAGGGATCTAATTATAGATAGGAATCCAAAAGACTGGGATATCACAACCAATGCTAATCCAGATCAAATTATTGCCTTATTTGATAAGACTGTGTATGAAAACAACTTCGGGACAGTAATAGTGTGTGTTCCATCCTTCGAGGCTCAGGACGTTCCGTATGAAACACAAAATGGCAATGTTTTACGTGAAACAGTAGAAGACAATGTTTCGCACTTGTTCGCCAAAGCTTTAGCGTCGGTGGATGAAACATTTCTACAAGTAGAGGTAACTCCATACAGAACTGAGGAAAAGTATAGTGATTTCAGACACCCAGACCAGGTAAGATTTAGTGATAGGTTGGAAGATGACCTTAAAAGACGTGATTTTACCGTAAATGCGATGGCACTTAGCAGTAAAGGACAAGATTATAATCTAACGGACATGTTTAATGGCATAAAGGACATCAAGGATAAAGTGTTAAGGACAGTAGGGAACCCAGATGAACGATTTGCCGAAGATGCCCTTCGAATGATGCGAGCGGTCCGCTTCGCTTGCCAACTTGGTTTTTCTGTGTCGTATGAATGTAGTGAAAGTATTTTAAAAAATGCGGACTTGATAGAGAAAATTTCTGCCGAAAGAATTCGCGATGAATTTTCAAAAATAATTTTATCCAAAAATCCTTCCATCGGAATTGTGTTGTTGCAAAAATTTGGATTGTTAAAAAACATAATTCCAGAACTTGAAGAGGGGACAGGTTGTGAACAGTCTGGGGAACACATCTATGATGTTTGGAACCATTTGCTTCACGCCTTGCAACATGCGGCAGATAAAAATTGGCCTTTGGAAATAAGGCTGGCGGCGCTTTTTCACGATATTGGGAAGCCGCGAGCTCGCAGGTTGGCCTTACCCGATACTTTTGTTCAGGTCCTCGGGTCGCCTGCGCAGGATTCTTTTAAAGAGCAGGCTCAACCAGACCATTCACAAAAGCATACGGGCTCGGCCAAAGCAACAGTCAAGAAAAAATACACTTTTTACGGCCATGAAGTAGTCGGCGCGAGAATGGTCAAAAAAATAATGGAGCAATTAAAATTTCCTAAAAAAGAAATTGAATTGGTGGAAAAACTTGTCCGGAACCATATGTTTTTTTCTGATACGGAATTAATTACCCTTTCGGCAGTGCGGAGAATTGTCACCAAAGTTGGCAAAGAAAATATTTGGCTTTTGATGAATGTCCG
Source organism: uncultured Candidatus Saccharibacteria bacterium (assembly GCA_964362545.1). Lineage (GTDB taxonomy): Bacteria > Patescibacteriota > Minisyncoccia > Phycocordibacterales > UBA9973 > UBA9973. The sequence continues at coordinate 14,623 of CAYIEM010000018.1, read as the reverse complement.
TGAGTGTGACCGGGTGGGGATGAAGAAAAAAGAAGCACCCTATCGTTTGCGTAAATATTTTGCAATGATAGAGGAGGCATTACGAGACCCCATATCCGTCGGACAGTTAAAAATAAACGGGGAATTTATGATTAAAGAACTGAATATCGCGCCGGGTCCCAGAATGGGGTGGATACTAAACGCATTATTGGAAGAAGTTTTGGATGATCCCACAAAAAACACCAAAGAACATCTCTCTGAACTAGTTAAATCGTTAAATGTTTTACCTGACGGCGCGCTGAAAGCTTTAGGCGACCGAGGAAAAGAAAAGAAAGAAGAGCTAGAAGAGCAAGCAATCGAGAAATTACATTCGAAACACGGAGTCAGAAAATAACTTTTGGACATCCGATGTCCAAAAACTTGGCCGTTTAACATACCGAAAAGTCTGTGAATTTATTTTCCGGTTCGCGCCATACCATTGAAAAGTCTTCAAAAAAGTGACTATGCTTTAATTCGTTCACAAAAAAAAGGAGATTTCTCTCCTCTCCTTCTGCTATTATTTTTGCGCTACCGTCATCCTTAAAAGATGCAATGCCTTTGAGCCCCAAACGGACCGCGATATCTTTTATTCGCAATAAATATTTATAGTTTAAATTTATACCCCACACCCTACTCTCTATACATTTAAGCATAAGATTGTTGATGTTAAATAATAATTTACACTATTGAGTTTTCTAACCTCTTTATATTATACCACGAAAGTTAAAAAACTAATAAATCTCCTGTTGATAACATTTTTCGCAATACACTGTCTCCGGTCTGTCAGGCGAATAACTGGTTTCAAACTCATTTGGACATCCGATGTCCAGATGACTGGCATGATTGGTTTTGTCGCACATGCAATTTCCGTGCCAGAGTTTACGGGGATTGCGCTTTGACATTCTTTCTTTGTGTCGGCATTCGAAGTCTTTGCGTGGCAGGGGAACTCCCATTCTTTTGTAGAAATCAAACTCTGACTTGGTTATTTTAAAATTCTTTTTGCAATCTTTACACACCAAGATTTCTTTCAAGATACTTTCTGTTGTCCCCCCTATATTTTCCAGCATCTCCTCGTTTTTTATAGTTTCCTTGCCGTAAATGCCCGTCGCTTCATCTTGCCAGTTGAAACCCCGTTCTTTTGCTTCTTTTTCCGTAAGCGGGTAATATTCTTGCGCCAAGGTTTCGTTGTATCCGAAAGGCGAGAGTTTCGGTGGGAAAAAGTTACCGTACATACTATCCTTCTCCATGCTTTTGATTATTTCCGCTTTCAGTTTTTCGTATTCTTCCTTGGGGTATTCTTTGTCGAGAATGTGGTAATTCTTTTTATTCAATCCTGCACAACCGAAGCAATTTTGGCAGTTGTAACAGCTGTCTGAATATTGCATATCGTTGCAGTACATTGGATATACGGTACATATGTTGTTACTACTTGATAGGTTGCCCATCACGTTATAGCAGCGTTCCGCCTTGGTGTAAGTATTGTTACAATCAAAACAGTCAATAATATTGTCTACGTCCGCGACGTAGGAGCAATTTTTCGTGTCATAAGCGTCAAAAATACGGACACCGTCGTAGCAGTTGTACATATGATCACCAGTCACATTGTTACACTTTGTGACTGAAGCATATTTAACCAAGGTTTTGCTTCGTATCTCCGCGTACCATTTCTTGGCCTGCAGTATGGCTTCATGTGAAGCTAGGACCTCCGCTTTTTTCTTCTCGAATCCTTCCTTTGTGTACTGCTTATTCTCAATGCAATAATTCAGGTTGCGACCGTTCACACAAAAAAGGCAATTTTGGCAGTTGCGCATGTCGAAAGAAAACAGAACGTCCGCGCATTCCTGCAGTCGTTCGCCCCACATGCATTTGAAAGATTTGCGAGTATCTACGCACTCATAGCAAAGCTCGGAATCGTATAGAAAATCGCAATCTAAGGCATTTTTACAGCGCTGGACCAAGCGCCCGTACATGCAATCCTCATTGTTTCCAGCCGCGAAAAGTAAATAGCAATTTTTGTTATCCTCGGCATTATTGGTGTAATCACTATTGATACTGTCGATGACCAAAAGCCCGATGCGAGGGATTTTATTTTTTAGCTCTCCGAATTGTTCCAAGAACGGCCGGGATCTATCCCAGTCTATACCGAAATTCAGAGAATCCCATTGGTCGCTCCACCAGCACTTGTGGCAGTAGACGGGGAAGAGCGTGCCGGTAGGATAAAGGGAAACACTTTCTTTGTTGCATAGATCACAGGTTCTTTTGTAAAGCGTTCTTTCATTTCGGAAACAAAGCCGTCTTTGCGCTCGGCACTCCGGACAATACAAAGGGGAAGGAACTTTCACCTGCTCGTAAAACACAAGATCTTCTTTTCTTATCTCAAATCCCTTTTCGCAACTTTTGCAAATTTTTTGCATATTTAAAATTATCTCACTTTTTAGTCCATTGTCAATATACATAACCAGAAAATGTGGATAAGTAGTCTTATTTCACAAGATACAAAGAGATATCATATAATCTGTCAACGCTAATTGACAAAGTCTGACGCTTAGAATATAATGGAATTATGCAAAATGGGAATCTAAGTCTAAAAAAAACGCTTGAATATGTCGGTTTTTCCGAAAAAGAGACCTTGGTTTATTTAGCGTTGCTTGAATTGGGAAAAGGGACGGTTACACAAATCTCGCGCAAGGCCGGAATAAATCGCCCAACAGGGTATCATGTGCTAGGTTCGCTCGAATCAAAAGAGCTGGTAAAGATTTTAGGAAAAGAACCGAAACAAGAATATACAGCAGAGTCACCAGACCAAATTGAAAAAATGCTTTCTAAAAAAGTTGAGAATGATTGCCTTTTTGTCAAGGAGGCGCAGAAAATTATTCCTGAATTAAAATCAATACACAACATATCTAATCGTTCCAAAGTTCTTTTTTATGAAGGTAGGGAAGGAATGGAAAAAGTGTATGAGGATACTCTTACTGCCAAAGAGCCCATTCGGGCTTATGCCAGTGTGGAAAATATGCATCTCGGTTTGCCCGGGTATTTCCCGGGTTATTATGATCGTCGGGCCAAAGCAGGTGTATCTATTCGCGCGATTGTTCCTGATAGCCCGACTGGGAGGGAACGTAAAGTTTTAGACAAGAAAGAGTTACGGGAAACGGCGCTTGTTCCGATGGAGTCCTTCGATTTTATTCCAGAAATTAATATATATGACAATAAGGTGATGATGGCATCTTGGAGAGAAAAGCTTGGTATTATAATAGAAAGTGCGGAGATTGCAGAGGCAATGAAAAAAATATACGAACTTGCCTGGGTAGAAGCGAAGAGACTAGATGCTGGAATGCAAAATTAAAATACAAATAAATTATGCTAGAGTTATAGAGATGAAAATTGGAATATTTGATTCAGGACTTGGAGGGCTTATCATCACAAGAGCGATAAGGAAACTAATGCCGGAATATGACTATGTGTATTTGGGAGACACCAAGAGGGTGCCTTATGGTAACCGTTCGCATGAGACTGTTTTTGAATTCACTAAAGAAGCGGTAGATTATCTTTTCCAGAAAGAAAATTGCGCTATCATCATCATCGCTTGCAATACTTCATCTGCAAGAGCTCTAAAAAGAATTCAACAGGAATATTTACCCAAAAATTTTCCTAACAGAAGAGTGCTGGGGGTTTTGATACCGACAGCGGAAGAATCGAGTACATACAAAAAGATAGGAATTTTAGGCACGTCAGGCACGGTGAATTCAAATGCCTTTCCTATTGAAATAAAAAAGTTAAATAAAAATGCAAAAGTTTTTCAAAATTCTGCGCCGATGCTCGTATCTCTCGCCGAAGAAGGGGAGACCAAATTGGTTGGGCAGTTTATTGTGAAGTATTTGAAATCGCTCTTAAGTAAAGGAGTTGGAGCTGTGGTTCTGGGTTGTACGCATTATCCGATATTTAAAGTTGAATTCAAAAAGGTTTTGCCTAGGAGAGTAAAGCTAATCTCTCAAGACGAAATTATTCCAAAAAAATTAAAAGATTATTTTATGCGACACCTAGAAATTACAGAAAAACTTTCTAAAAATAAAACGGCTAAAATTCTGGTTACCGATATAACAAAAAATGTGGAGAAACTTTCAAAGAAATGGTTTGGCTCCGATACAAAACCAAAACTTGTCGAGATTTAGATTTCTATCATAATCGGACAATGGTCGGAACCGAAGACCTCTGGCAGAATCTTAGCACTTTTTATTTTACTTGCCAGTTTTTGAGAGACGAAAATATAATCAATGCGCCAGCCAATGTTCCGTGCTCGAGCATTGGCGAAGTGGCTCCACCAAGTGTAGTGCCCATTACCTTTAGTAAATATTCTGAAGGTGTCCACAAAGCCGGCATCAATTATATTTTGCGTTCCCTCACGCTCCTCTTTAGTGAAACCCTTGTTGCCGACATTTTCTTTTGGTCTAGCCAGGTCATCTTCTGTGCGCGCTACATTCAAGTCCCCGCAGAAAATTACTGGTTTCTTTTTATCCAACTTTCGCACATATTCTAGAAATGCTGGGTCCCATTTTTTATGGCGAAGGGATAAACGAGAAAGGTCGTCTTTGGCATTCGGGGTGTAAACAGAAACTACATAAAAATCTTTATACTCAACCGTTATGATGCGACCTTCTTTGTTCGGATTTCCATAACTATCGTCTATTAATTTGTATTTCTCTACAATTTTTTCAGGGAGGTTCAACAAGACAGAGATTGTTTTTTGTTTGGTGAAAATAGCAGTCCCGCTGTAGCCTTTACGCGAAGCTGGATTCCAATATTCCTCGTATTCTTTTAAATCAACTTCACTTTGGTGTTGCTCGGCTTTTGTTTCCTGCAGGCAGATTATATCTGGCTGATATTTTTCTACGAACGACGTGAATAACCCTTTTTTATGTATGGCTCGTATGCCGTTTACGTTCCACGAAACGATTTTCATATAGATTATTTTAACACGGAAAATTTTAATCACACAAAGAAATACCTTTTTAGGGGTTTTGAGCGCGACTGGCGCGAAAACTTCAGGACTTTTTAAGCTTCAAAAAGTCCGTACCGTCAAAAGGTGTTTCTTTGTGGGATTACTTTTTATTATGAAACTTTTTGTGAATGTCTCCCAGGTGTTTGTCAGTAACGTGCGTATATATCTGAGTAGTGCTGATGCTCGAATGGCCCAAGAGCGCTTGGACGCTACGCAAGTCTGCGCCGTTTGAAAGAAGATCTGTCGCGAACAAATGTCGCATAGTGTGGGGTGTCACTTTTTTAGAGATGCCTGCTTTGATGGCATGTTGTTTTACGATTCTCTCAACTGTTCTTTTGTGTAAAGAATTAATTTTTGTTCCAATTATTTCCTTACCAACATGAACAAAAAGACCATCACTCATATCTTTTCGCGCGTCCTGGTATTTTTTTACCGCATTTTTTGCATCTTCAGATATAAAAACTACGCGTACTTTTCCACCTTTCCCGCGAATGGATAACTCATCCGAATGTAAATCAATATCTGATTTGAGAGAACATAACTCAGACACACGAAGCCCTGTTGAAAACAGTAGCTCCAATATGGCTTTGTCTCGAAGATCTTTCAGGTCAGTACCATTTGAAGAATTTAACAATCTACTTAGTTCCGAGGGATTGATAAGATCGAGCGTTCGTTCGGAAGTTTTAGCAAGTTCGATGCGCTCAGGTGAAAGAGATTTTATTTCTTGTCGGGCCAGGTATTTTAAGAATGCCCGCAAGGCAATGAGATAATAATTCTGGGTTTTCTTGGAGAGGGTTTCGCTACCAGTTTTGCTATGTGAAGCTAATTGGCGGTTGAGCCAGAGACGGAATTCTCGCACTAAAGTATCGTTTATATTTTCCGGATTATCGTTTTTTGTAAAACTTAGAAATCGTGTGAGATAACGATCGTAGTTTTCGACAGTTTTTACAGAACGACCCTTTTCTATCTCTATGTATTCCAGAAATTGAGTTTTGAGTTGCTTTAGGGATGCCACGCAACAAGTATATCAAATATTGTGCGACGTAATGCATACTTGACAAAATGGTATGAAGTATGATATAATATAAGAAATTCACGTTGTGCCCGTAGTTCATTAACAACAGGAGATGTTATGAAGAAGTATTTCCCAAGTGTTGCGACGGTGGTTGCAATTGCAATCGCGGTCCTCGGTATCATCTCGTTTTTCGAGAATGCCGAAAGCAAAAGGCGTCAGGAAATTTTTGAGGCGGCATTCGAAAAGGCCACACCGGGGTACTACCCCATGTGGCCAGGCGCAAGTAGAGCTCTCCCGGAAGGGAAAGCTTTCATTAAAAGGAGTGAATGGGGCGGCGATGGCAAGCCTCGCTACCGGGAGATAACTGTACGATTCGGCACTAAGTACGGGTACGGGTATGTAAATTTTTCTTCCCGGACAAAAAATAATCGCGGCTTTGAGTACCAAGGCTACGAAGAGTGGGAAACATTTTTCGGTCTCCCGATCGCTGATTCGGCGTTTTCGTTCCTGGAGGAGTGGGTGAAACCGAAGACCCTTCTCCAAGGGATGGAAGAAGGGCTCGGTGCACGGCTCGACTCAGTCGTTCGCAAGGCGAAAGATTTTTCGGAAAAGCAATAAAAGTAGAAATAATGATCGTAGCCAGACGCTAACAAAAGTGCCTGGCTATTTTCATTTCTAGTGGAGATTTTGATGTGTTATACGGCCATTGCAATTTTGGCAAGTTTATGCTAAGATACATGAATGTTAGCTAAAAAGAAGAAGCAGGCCATTATCAAGAAAAATCAGGTTCATGAGAAAGATACAGGTTCTCCGGAGGTACAGGTGGCTGTCTTATCGACTCAAATAGAGGAACTCGCGAAGCATCTCAAGAAGCACAAGAAGGATAATACTTCCAGAAGGGGACTTATAAAAATGGTGGCCGATAGACGCACTCATTTGAAATTCTTGGAACGCAAAAGCAAAACTCGTTACAACGCTCTCATGAAGAAAATGGAGTTGGTGTAATTTTCTGCTATACTAAATACATATGACAGTTATAAAACATAAAGAACAAAGAGTCGGCGTTTTTATTGACGCCCAAAACTTATATCATTCAGCTCGCAATTTATATAATGCGCGAGTTAATTTCGGCGCGGTTTTGAAGGACGCAACATCTGGCAGAAAGCTGGTACACGCAGTTGCTTATGTCATTACCACTGAGTCAGGAGATGAGAAGAATTTTTTCGATGCTCTGACGAAACTTGGTATCGAGACTAAAACGAAGGATTTGCAAGTATTTCACAGTGGAGCCAAGAAGGCGGACTGGGATGTGGGACTTGCGGTAGACGCCATTAGGATGGCTCCCCGCCTTGATGCTATTGTTATTGTTTCCGGAGATGGAGACTTCGTGCCCCTGCTTGAATATTTAAAAACAATGACACAGGTGGAAGTGATGTCGTTCGGTAAATCCACTTCCATGAAATTACGCGAAGCAGCGGACGATTTCATAGATCTATCCTTGAGCCCCAGGAAATACCTCATAGGTGCGAAATAAAAGTTATCAAAAATACTTATTGAACGTAGGCTTCTCCTTTTTGCTTTTTAGCCTAAAAATGCTAAACTAATCAATAATTTATTAGTTAATCGGTTCGCGTTCGGACACAAAGTAGTGTTCTCAATTTTGGAACGATACTGTAGTCTGAACACGAACTACAATGTTGTCTGTAAACAATTTTCGAAACTGCGCCCTCGGAGCCATAAGGGCAGGGGACCCACACGTTTCTTAAAATCATTTTCGGACAACCTTCAATAGTTATGACAAAAAAAGAGTATTCGGTAGAAATTGGCGACAAAACTATGACCGCCATCTTCTCGGACTTAGCAGAGCAGGCGCATGGATCGGTTATCCTAAAATACGGGGAGACGATAGTTCTTGCGACCGTTTGTATGTCTCATGACAGGGAAGAGGGCTTAGGGTTTTTTAATTTAACGGTAGATTATATCGAGAAATTTTATGCTGCTGGTAAAATTTTGGGTTCTAGATTTATGCATCGAGAAGGCAGACCGTCTGAAGACGCGATACTTGCGTGCAGGGTCATCGATAGGACTCTTCGCCCGCTCTTTGACCAATCCATCCGCCATGCGGTGCAGGTAGTAGTCACGGTCATCTCATTAGGCGAAGAAGACCCGACCATACTTGCCGTCAATGCGGCGTCTCTTGCCATTCTAGTATCGAATATTCCCTGGGCTGGGCCAGTAGGCGCGGTTCGCATTGGAAAATATGATAGTGATGATTTAAAAATAAACCCAAATACCAGCTTGCGCGCAGATGCTACGAAGTACAAATTCGATCTAACTGTGTGCGGAAAGGGTGGCAATATAAACATGATAGAGGCCTCTGCTCATGAGAGTGGGGAGGAAGAGCTCGAAGAAGCGCTCAAAAGCGCAAGTGAAGAGATAACCAAACTTGAAGATTTTCAAAAGAAGATAGTTGTTGAAATAGGCGTTCCCAAAAGGATTATAGAAAAGGAAAAAATATCTAAAGAATCTGTAAAATTGTTCAATGATAATATTTTACCAAAAATAGAGCAAGCGTTATTCTCCGGACCGGGAAAAAAGAACATAGATGATTTGCATAGCGAATGGAATAAATTAGTAAAAGAATATTATACCGCGAAAGATGAGGACAAAAGCGATTTTATTCTAGAGGATAACCTGTTTGATGATACGGAAAACGATATATTGCATAAAGGGGCAATCGAAGAAAACAAGCGCGCTGATGGTAGGGCGATGGATGAACTTCGCGATCTTTATGCGCAAGCCGGGGGTATTTCTTCAGTGCTCCATGGCAGCGGGATATTTTATCGCGGAGGAACACATGTGCTCTCGGTGTTGACGCTTGGTGGACCAGAAGAAAAACTTTTGGTGGACGGCATGGCTTCTAAAGAAGAAAAAAGATTTATGCATCATTACAACTTTCCTCCGTACTCTAGTGGTGAAGTCGGACGTATTGGTACTACCAATAGAAGAGAAATAGGTCATGGTGCATTGGCCGAAAAGGCCCTTGCGATGGTACTGCCTAGCGTAACTGATTTCCCCTACACCATGCGGATAGTCTCCGAGTCCATGGCTTCGAATGGTTCCACGTCTCAGGCCTCTATTTGCGCTTCCTCTCTTGCTTTAATGGATGGAGGCGTACCTATCAAGGCGCCGGTCGCAGGTATTGCGATGGGACTCATGTCGAGAGTAGCGAGATCCCGAGCTGGCGAGGGATTAGAGAGACCTTTCGCTGGTGCTCAGGGTCAAAATCTTGAGTACAAGATTTTGACCGACATTCAGGGCCCTGAGGATCACCATGGCGACATGGATTTTAAAGTCGCAGGTACCAGAAATGGTGTTACAGCTATTCAACTCGATGTGAAGGTGGAAGGAGTACCAATAAAAATACTTGGCGAAGCCATGAAGCAATCAAAAAAAGCCAGAGTTGCTATTCTAGACAGGATTGAAAAAGAAATAGGAGCGCCTAGGGCTCAAATTTCACCAAATGCGCCGAAGATTTTAATCATAAGTATTAAACCTAGCCAAATAGGTATGGTCATAGGCGGAGGAGGCAAGACCATTAAAGAGATAAAAGAGAAAACTGGGGCAGAAATAACCATTGAGGATGACGGAACAGTTTACCTAACTGGGAAAAATGACACAGCGGAGAAAGCAAAAACAATAATAGAAGAAATGACACATGAATTTAAAATAGGGGAAATATTAAAGGGCGAGGTGGTGAAGCTCGCGGATTTCGGAATTTTTGTGAAGCTTAATTCCTTTACCGACGGGATGGTGCATATTTCCGAAATGGCTCCATTTCGTGTAGATAGAATTAGCGATATAATAAGAGAGGGAACGATTGTGCCGGTGAAGGTCATAAAAATAGATGAGGAGCGAGGCAAGATTAGCTTGTCAATCAAAGAAGCAGACAAAGATTTTTTTAGAAAACCCTAAGGTTTTTTATGGAAAACAAAGATAAATTAAAAAATAGAGACGTCGAAACCCTTGCCGATGATATGGTGAAGGTTATTGAAAACGACAGAGGAGGGTTGATAAAAAAGATAATCCACGAAGAGGAAGAACACGAGGCGCTTAAAAAAAGTTTATCTCCCGAATCGGGCAAGAATAAGATATTCATGTATTCGAGCGTCGCGCTTTTATGCATAGCTTTGATTGTTTTTATTGTGATGATACTTATCAGCAAGGATGGTGATGTCGTTTCGGTTATTCCACAGATAGGACCGAATATTTTCCTTGACAAAACCGACTTCAAAGCAATTGATAGGTTTACTAAAGATAAAATAATCGAAGTAGTCTCAAATCAATCCGAAAACACCAATGTGAAAATGGACGGTGTGGAGGGAATTTATCTGACAGAAAACAAAAAAGTAATCGGATTCAGGAGGTTTATTGATCTTTTAGAGGGGAGACTTACGAAGAGTGATACTGAATCCATTGGTGATAATTTTTTGCTTGGTGTTGTGAACAAAGACATGAGATTTGTGTCGTCAGTAAGCGGACACTTTTTTGTATTGTTTAAAGTTAAATCTTTTTCTGATGTTTTTCCTGTTATGAAAAATTGGGAAGGGAATATGCTTAGCGATCTACATGGGTTTTTTGGGGTAGATATTTCTCCCGCTACTGATTATTTATTTGTAAAAAGTTTCGAGGATGGGATAGTAGAAAATAAGAATGCTAGAATTTTAAGGGACAACAATGGCAACGTCATTTTGATGTATGTTTTCATAAATGACACTTCTGTCATGATAACGAATTCCGGACAAGCCACGAATGAAATAATCCTTCGCATTACTTCTAGCCAGATAAGGAAGTAGGCAATCTTAAATTTGTTTGCTTTTTAAAATCAAAGTGCTAAAATTACCGCTTATGTTGGACAAGAAAAAAATAAAAGAAAAGTTGGAAAAAGAGAGAGATATTCTACTCGGACAGCTTCGCGATATCGGAAAATTAAATCCCGAGACGAATGAGTGGGAAGCTATTCCAGAAGAAAGGAGTTCTAGGGATTCCGATCAGAATGATATGGCGGACAGGTTTGAGGATTTCGAGGGAAGGAGCATAATGATAAAAGCGCTTGAAACAAGACTGAACAACATATTGAGCGCACTCAAAGAGCTTAACAAGGACTCTTTCGGCAAATGCAAAGTGTGTAAGAAAGACATAGAAATGGCACGCATGGAAGTTAATCCGGCGGCTAAAACATGCAAAAAGCATTTAGAAAGTTAACGATTCATAGACAAAATTTATGAGTTTTGCCAGGGTTTATTCTGCGCAAGTAAATCTACTCTCGGGAACTATCGTGACGATAGAAGTCGATTTGTCGCGTGGGCTACACACTTTTAATGTGGTCGGTCTGCCTGATAAAGCAGTCGATGAATCCAAAGACAGAGTAAGCTCGGCTATTAAGAATTCCGGTTTCAAATCTCCAAAGGCCAAAAACCAAAAAATCATAGTGTCGCTTTCACCGGCTGACCTTAAAAAGGAAGGGCCGTTTTTCGACTTGGCGATAGCGCTTTCTTATATGCTTGCATCGGGAGATTTAAAATTCAATCCAGAGAAAAAGATTTTCTTGGGAGAGTTGGGACTCGATGGCACACTGCGAAGGATTCGTGGCGCGTTGCCGCTTGTGATGGAGGCTAAGAGGGCAGGATACGAGGAAATTTTCTTGCCGAAAGAAAATGCAGCAGAGGCGGCGTTAGTGGATGGGATAAAAATATTCGGTGCGGGAAGTTTAGAGGAGGTGGTAGAGCATATCAAGGAGATAAAAAATTCCACAAAGGAAAATAAACAAATAAAAATCCAGCCAAAGACGGAGATAGTTTATAAGAGAGAAAAAAGGAATTCCGATTTTTCCGATATTAAAGGACAGGAGGGTGCGAAGCGAGGACTCGAGATAGCGGCTGCCGGCGGGCACAATATCGCCATGTACGGTCCGCCAGGCACAGGCAAGACCATGCTCGCTAGGGCCTTTTCACAATTATTGCCTGATCTGGGACTCGAAGAAGTTTTAGAAATTACTGGCATACATTCTGTGGCGGGGGTGACGCGAGGTGAACTCATCTCGACGCCACCCTTTCGCGCTCCACATCACACAGCTTCTTATGTGTCTATCATTGGAGGGGGAACATACCCAAAGCCGGGTGAAGTGACTCTTGCGCACCGGGGTGTTTTATTTTTAGATGAGTTTCCAGAATTTGAAAAGAGGGTCATAGAATCTTTGCGTCAACCACTAGAAGACAATATCGTTTCTATCTCTCGAGCCAAGGGCACGGCTACGTTTCCGTCGAATTTCATATTGGTCGCAGCAATGAATCCGTGTCCTTGTGGAAATGCGGGGAGTAAACAAAAAGCATGCATCTGTAAGCCTTCTGACTTAGACAGATATAAAAGAAAATTATCAGGGCCGATAATAGACCGCATAGACTTATGGGTTTCCGTCGGGAATGTGGATTACAAAAAGTTAGGCGAGGATGGACCCAGTAGTAAAAATGAGCAAAGCGAGAAAATAAAAGAGAGGGTAACGAAAGCGCGCGAGATAGAGAGAAAAAGATTTGAAAAATTCGGGAGAAAAATACAGATGAACAGCGAAATGAATGTTAAAGACCTCGCCAACATGGTGAAGCTTAAAAAAGAAGTCAGAGACCTGCTCGACAACAGCGCCGAACGTCTAGCCTTATCTGCCAGAGCTTATCACCGAGTCATCAAAATTGCTCGCACCATCGCTGATCTGGAAAATTCCGAAGAAGTAAATGCTAATCATATCCTCGAAGCCATACAGTACAGACCGAAGGTGAATTCATAACAAAAAACGGAAGCCTTGCTTCCGTTTTTTGTTATGTTAGAATTTCCGCGATGGCAGAGTTTATAACATTCTAAAAATTAGCCCAAATATCAATGACTCAAAAAAGTAAAAATATCATAAAGGTGGTGGTAGTGATGGTTTTGCTTTTTTTGTTTGTCCAATATCTGTTGCCAGATGCGAATTCTCCAGAGTTTAAGAAATTTGTCGAGAGTTCAAGCGTGCTTGGACCCTTGGCAGTCATCTCTTACATTATCACCGCTCATGTCTTCGCGCCACTTTTAGGAAGTCCGGTCGCCTTCTTGAGTTCAACAATATTTGGAATCGCGCGGACAATGCTCTTTATCTATGTTGCCGGATTGATAAGTTCTACGCTAAATTTCTACATTAGCAGGAAACTTGGCAGAAAATGGGTAAAAAAACTGGCGGGAGAAAAAAACCTCGAAGAGATAGATAAATTTCTGGAAGTTTTGGATATCAGGATGCTTATTTTAGGCAGAGTATTTGGTTTTGCTGTTTTTGATATTATTTCTTACGCTACCGGTTTCACTAAAATGTCATTCAAAAAATATTTCCTGGTGACGGTAATTTTTCCGCTTATCCCACTTTCCATCCTTGTCTTCGTCTTTAAAGATTTTGATTTTGGCTCCAGTAATAGTCTAGTGATATATATGAGTGTTGTTTTTGTAATCGGAGTTGGTTTCGCTTTTTTGTTTAAACGGCATATTCATAGAAGACGAGGTAAGTTGCTATAACTAAAGGGAGGCCCAGACTTCTTCAGTTATCAACAGGTTGCCTGTTGACAGTGAACGTTCGTTCACTTATACTGTATTCAGTCGAATAATTATTAATTCGTAATTGTCAATTTCAAATTGATATTTATATGTCACAAAAACAATATTTTAGAACTATCGAAAAGGAGATCCAGAGGATCAATAGGATTATTGATTTAAAAATAGTACGGGGGGAAGAATATGGCAGGGAAGCCCGAGACCATAAACTACTCTTGAAAAAGATTCGCTATCAGAACAGGAGGAGTTTTCTCAAAAGACTTTTTTCGGTGTTTTTTAAATCAAAGATAGTCTATGCGTAATTTATACCAGACGAAGCTGGAAGCTTTCTATGGAGAAAATAAAAGGATGCCGACTTATTCGGAAATGCTGAAGCTTTTTGGTTTCAAGTCCAAGAATGCGGTTTTCAGAGTGGTGGAAAAATTAATAGAAGCGGGTTTGGTAGCGAAGGACCATCTGGGTAGATTGATGCCGACTAAAACTTTCGGGGAAGTGCCGATGCTTGGTTTTGTCACCGCCGGGTTTCCAGCGACAGTAGAAGAAGAGTTGGCTGACATGGTAAACCTGGATGACTTGTTGGTAAAAAATAAAGCAATAACTTATATGCTTGAAGTGGACGGAGACTCGATGATTGATGCGCATATAGAGAAGGGGGATATGGTTCTCGTCGAGAAATGTAACCAGGCCAAAGATGGGGAGATAGTGATAGCGGAAGTAGATGGCGAATTCACCATGAAATACTTCAAGCAATCTGGAAACAAGATTTGGCTTGAGCCTGCGAATAAAAACTATGAACCTATTTATCCCACTCAAAGTCTGAATGTACTGGCAGTACTGAAAGCGGTAGTCAGGAAATATTAAAACAAAAAAACACCTGATAGGTGCTTTTTTGTTTTATCTCGAGATAAAATTTATGCCACTGCGTCCTTCAGGGCTTTAGATCGGAAGAGCGTCGTGTAGGG
>CAYIEM010000017.1:2906-17726 GCA_964362545.1 uncultured Candidatus Saccharibacteria bacterium | reverse complement strand
AAGCGCAAAAATTTTATGACAACTATTTTAATCAATTTTCAGGTGTGCGAGAATACCTAGAAGGAGTGAAAGTTTTTGCCCGGCAACATTCCTACACCGAAACATTATTTGGCAGACGCCGATACTTCCCTAACATAAATTCTAGAATTCCGTTTCTTAAAAATATGGCAGAGAGAACCACTATAAATGCACCCATTCAAGGTACCGCTACAGCTGATATAATAAAGCTCGCTATAAGATACGCAGAGGAGGATTTGATTAATGCCGGCGTATCAGACAGGGTTCACTTGGTGCTTCAAATACATGATGAGTTGGTTTATGAAGTAGAAGAGGGAGTTTTGGCGGAAGCCGAAAAAACAATACAAAACGCTATGGAAACGGTACTTTTACGTTCATATCTGCACTACAAAACAGATATCCCTTTGGTAGTACATTCTTCTTCAGGTAATAATTTTGGAGAAGTAAAATAGCATGTTTATGGTATAATGATGAAATGGAAGCGACGGGTAAAGTAGGACAACCAAACAACACAGGCCCCGAGAGAAATAGAGTACATAGGATTCTAGCGCATTCGTATTTTTTCTATTTTATGATTTTTTTGCTTGCCCTTTTTCTAGACTTCGTGTTTCCTTTAAAAGTTTTTCACGAATCCGGTTTAGCATATGTAGGTGTATTGTTTTTGGTTCTTGGTCCGCTTTTGATATTTTGGGCTCAGATATCTTCTCATAAGTTAAAAAAAGAAAACATGAACAGAGAATCATTTTGTAACGGTCCTTACCGCTATACTCGAGGTCCCACCAATTTTGGGATCTTCATTTTAATACTGGGCTTCGGAATAACAGCGAATGCCTTGTTTGTGGTTGTTTTCGCTTTAATTTCTTTTATTATCACCAGATTTACATTTATCAGAAAAGAAGAAAAAATTCTTGCCGAGAAGTATGGCGCTCCGTATGTAGAATACAAAAAACTGGTTAAATTTTAAAAAACGAAACGAAGTATCTCATGATTTATCTTTTTTGCGGAGATGATACAAAAAGCAAGCACAAAGACTACGGGCAGTTTATGAAATCCTTACCCGCCAGTCCGACCATTACTCCGACAGGTGCGCAGATTTTCTTTATTGGCAAAAATGATTTTGACCCCATGCAGGTGGAGAGCTTTTATTCTGGTTCCGGACTTTTTTTCACTAAATGCACTGTGGTTTTCACTAATGTATTCGAAAAAGAAGAAACTCTAGATTTTGTTCTAGAAAAGTTGAGTTTAATGGGTGAATCGGGTAACAACTTTGTTTTTTTGGAAGGGAAATTAAATAAGCGAGTTATGGATGCTTTTAGAGGAGCTAGGGCAGAAATAAATTTATTTGAGTTACCTAAAGAGAAAAAAGAAAAATTCAACAATTTTTTATTAGCTAATGCGTTCGGAGATAGGGATAAGTTAAATTTGTGGATCCACTTTAGGCAGGCCATGGATGTGGGGGTGGGAATGGAAGAGCTCATCGGGGTTCTTTTCTGGAAGGCCAAAGACATGATGTTGAAAAAAGATTTTCGCAAATTTTCCGAATCCGAGCTCAAAAATTTTGCCGGCAAGCTTTCTTACCTTCTGCCAGAGGCGCGCAAGAAAGGTCTAAATGATGAGGCGGTATTTGAAAGGTTTTTACTGGAAGTTTTTTAGAAATCTGTTATTATCAAGTTTATCCGCCCGTAGCTCAGTTGGTAGAGCAGATCCCTTTTAAGGATAAGGTCCTCGGTTCGATCCCGAGCGGGCGGACAAATGCTAATGATTTAAAATATCACTACTTCTCCAACCATTCGATCATTTTAAGGAAGGTGCTCGGGCCGGCTGCTCCATCGACAGCTAGGCCTGTTGCCCTCTGAAAATTAGCCACGTCCTTTTTAGTGCCGGCGCCATAATCATTGTCCACTTTTTTAGTCGTGTTGTTGTATATATTAAAAAAGGTCTGAATGGTGCCGACTCTACTACCACTTGATTTTTCTTTCATTGATATATTATCATCAATGAGTTTCTGTAGGCCATCTATCAGAGTTTGGTGTTTAAGTGACGCAGCGGGAGGGGTCGAGGGCTCTTCTTTTTTTAATTCCTCTTCTGCCAGTCCTCTCTCTTTTGTGATTTGCAACTCTCTTTTTAGTTGCTGTATCTCTTCCCCTAATTTTTGGTTTGTTTCCTCAAGCTCTGCTCGTTTTTGTCTCTCAATATTTACGTTTCCTGGTTCGATGGTTACAAATGCCCAATAACCGACCATGACTACAATTACCAAGCCAATAATTAAAAACAAAATCGATTTAAAATTATTCATAGCATATATATTATAGTATTAAATAGTGGCTTTTGGCAAAAAATGATAGAATTAAACACGTTTATTTTCGTAAAATAACACCAGTTTACCCCCAAATGCCCGATTATATTTTTAAACTAAATAGCTCCTTTCAGCCAGCCGGCGATCAACCGAAGGCGATTTTAGAGCTTGTGAAGGGCTTGGAGAGGGGAATGAAGAAACAAACATTGCTCGGGGCCACAGGCACAGGCAAGACTTTTACCATGGCAAATGTGATAGCAAAGTGGAACAAGCCGACACTTGTTATCGCC
The DNA here is from genome assembly GCA_964362545.1 of uncultured Candidatus Saccharibacteria bacterium. Taxonomy (GTDB): domain Bacteria; phylum Patescibacteriota; class Minisyncoccia; order Phycocordibacterales; family UBA9973; genus UBA9973. The sequence continues at coordinate 15,122 of CAYIEM010000017.1, read as the reverse complement.
CACAACAAAACTCTGGCGGCCCAGCTCGCCTCCGAGTTCCGAGAATTTTTTCCGGATGCCGCCGTGCATTATTTTGTTTCGTACTACGATTATTATCAGCCGGAGGCGTATATGCCGGTATCGGATACATATATTGAAAAAGATGCGCAGATAAACAAAGAAATAGACAGACTCCGCCATGCTTCTACGCAGGCTCTCCTCTCTAGAAGAGACGTCATAATCGTCGCTTCAGTTTCTTGTATCTACGGCTTGGGTTCTCCTGAAGAATACGAAAAGGTGAACTTAAAACTCGAAGTCGGTATGAAAATAGATAGGATGAGCTTAATGAAAAAATTAATCAAAATTCATTTTGAACGCACCAATGCCGATTTAAATCCAGGGAGTTTTCGTTCTACAGGATCCCGAGTGGAAATAATGCCAATATCTGAAACCATTATGTATCAGGTAGAATTTGGCGGAAAAAGGTCAGACCTTAAGGGAGTCCAAGGTCTGACCTTTGGGAGCCAAATCGTCAAAATACTGAAGATAGACCCCATTACCTCGCAGATAATCAAAGAAGAAAAGAACCTGTTCATTTTTCCTGCAAAACATTTTATTACAGAGGATGTGAAAAAGAAAAAAGCGCTAATAGAAATAAAAAAAGAACTGACCAAACAGTTGAATAAATTCAAAAAAGAGGGAAAACTTTTGGAAGCGGAAAGAATCAAACGTCGCACCAATTATGACTTGGCGATGATGAAAGAAGTTGGTTACTGTAATGGCATAGAAAATTATTCCAGACATTTGTCTGGGAAAGGTGAAGGCGAACCGCCAGAAACTTTGCTTTCATACTTTCCCTCTGATTTTTTGACTATCATTGATGAATCGCATGTTACTCTGCCCCAACTTCAAGGTATGTATGCGGGGGATGCTTCACGCAAGAGTACTCTAGTAGAATACGGTTTTCGTCTACCTTCAGCCAAAGATAACAGGCCTCTAAAATACGAAGAATTTAGTAAAAAAATAGGGCCAGTTATTTACACGAGTGCCACTCCAAGAGGACAAGAACGCACACAAAGTGAGCAAATTGTGGAGCAGATAATACGCCCTACAGGATTGGTAGATCCGGAGATTTGTGTTAGACCGATAAGCGAGAAAGGTAGTTACAAAGGACAAATAGCGGATTTTATAGAAGAAACAGAAAAAACGATCAAAAAAGATTTTCGTGTTCTTGCTACTACACTTACTAAAAAGATGGCAGAGGACCTGTCTCTTTATTTGAAGGACAAAAAAATAAAAGCAGAGTATTTGCACAGCGACATTAAGACCATCGAAAGAATAAAAATTCTGACTGAATTTCGCAAGGGGAAATTTGATGTCTTGGTCGGGGTAAATCTCCTGCGCGAAGGTTTAGACTTGCCGGAAGTAGCTTTGATAGGGGTGTTGGACGCTGACAAAGAAGGATTCTTGCGTTCCGATACTTCATTAATCCAGACTATCGGGCGCGCTGCGCGCAACAGCGAAGGCAGAGTCATCCTCTATGCAGACATTTTAACTGGCTCTATGGAGCGAGCGATAGGGGAGACCACTCGCCGTCGAGATGTCCAGCTTGCGTATAATAAAAAGCACGGTATTACTCCAAAAACTATTTCCAAGAACATCAAAGATATCACCGAAGAGCTGGAAAGTGAACACAGCAAAGCGGTAAATGCGGAACTCTCTCTTGATATCGAATTGTTCAAAAAAGTGTTTGCGAAGGATAAAAGCAACAAGGGTAAAAATGAATCAGATTCTATAAAAAATATTTCCTTGTCCGACGAAGATCGCAACAAGTTGGTTTACGAGAAGATAATCAAAATAAAAGAAAAGGAAATGAATAAAGCAGTGAAAGAACTAGACTTCGAAGCTGCTGCAATATTGCGCGATGAGATATCAGTTTTAAAGGAAAAAATATGAAAAAAGATTTCACAGATAAAATAATAGTAAAAGGCGCACGTACTCATAATTTAAAAAACATAAACGTGGAAATACCCAGAAACAACATGATAGCTATTACTGGTGTTTCAGGAAGTGGTAAATCATCTCTTGCTTTTGACACAATATTTGCCGAAGGACAAAGGCGTTATGTAGAATCTTTATCTTCTTATGCAAGGCAGTTTTTGAATCAAATGCCCAAGCCCGATGTGGATGAGATCACAGGACTTTCGCCGGCTATTTCCATCGACCAGAAATCCCGTTCCAACAACCCGCGTTCGACAGTGGCGACCATTACCGAGATATACGATTATCTGCGGGTGATGTACGCGCGCATTGGGCATCCGCACTGTCCTATCTGTGGAGAAGAGATAAAGAAACTTTCCAATGAAGAAATTTTGAATTTTGTTTTGGAGAAAATTAAGAATCTCGGGAAGAAAAAAGTGTCAAAGACTGGCTTTGACAAGAGTCAGAAAATGTCAAAGCCAGTCTTTGACACGACAGAGATTAGTATTTTTTCTCCCATCGTTCGCGGACGGAAAGGGGAGTATTATCAATTACTTTATGATTTGCTCGGTAAAGGATTTTCTGAAATCCGCCTCGATGGAGTAATGAAAAAACTGCGAGAGCAAATAGTCTTGTCCAAAAATAAAGCCCATAATATTGATATTTTAGTAGATAAATTTACAGCGCATGAATTTTTTGATAATAAAGAAGAAAGTCGGGCCAGGCTTTCCGAAGCCCTAGAGAGAGCTCTTTTAGAATCCGATGGGTTGGTAACGATTTCTATGGGACAGGAAGAATTTATAATGTCGGCAAAGTTTGCTTGTAAGAACGACGGCTTTTCTTTTCCGGAAATCGAGCCACGACTCTTTTCTTTTAATTCGCCTTATGGAGCTTGTCCTGAATGCAATGGTCTAGGCTCTAAACATTTTTTTGGAGAAGAACCATGTGATAGCTGTCATGGCGCGCGACTTCGTCCGGAGGCTTTAAATGTATTTATTAGCGCGGGAAACAAACGCAGGAATATTCTAGAAATTTCTTCTCTTTCTATTGCAGAGGCGGCGGAATTTTTCAAAACTTTAAAACTCTCGGAACAGGAGAGAGAGATATCTCTTCCCGTGGTTCGAGAGATAGAGGCGCGGCTGCAATTTATGCTCGATGTGGGATTAGATTATTTACAGCTTTCCCGCAAAGCGAATACTCTCTCCGGTGGAGAAGCGCAACGTATTAGACTTGCATCCCAGCTTGGTTCGCGGTTGGTCGGCGCGTTATATGTATTAGACGAACCTACTATCGGTCTGCACCAACGCGATAACGACCGTCTGATTAAAACTCTTAAAAATCTTCGCGATTTAGGCAACACAATCCTTATCGTAGAACACGATGAAGACACTATTTATGCCTCGGATTACATAGTGGATATTGGACCAAAAGCGGGAGTACACGGAGGTGAAGTTATTGTTTCCGGTTGGCTCGAAGAATTATTGACCGCCAAGAAAAACACAAACAATTCGAAAACCCTTGCCTATTTGAGAGGAGAGGTAAGAATTCCAATTCCGGAAAAACGTCGCTTGGCTAAAGGGGTATTGCGTATAGCAGGTGGCAAAGTATTTAATATAAAAAATTTGAATGTGGAAATTCCTCTCGGTGTGATGACGTCTATAACGGGTGTTTCTGGATCTGGGAAAAGTTCTTTCATGTATGAAATTTTATACAAAAATCTTCAGGCGCATTATGAACGTAAATATCGCACCGCTAAAATTTTTAACTGCGCGTCCTTTGCCGGTACCGAATATTTATCGAGAGCCATCTTGATTGATCAGTCTCCGATAGGCAGAACCCCTCGTTCAAATTTGGCGACTTATACCGGCGCCTTCACGCACATTCGCGATTTGTTTGCGACGACGGAAGAAGCTCGTCTCCGCGGGTGGCATGCCAACCGTTTTTCTTTCAACGTAAAAGGCGGACGTTGCGAGGCCTGTGAAGGCAATGGACAAATAGCGGTGGAAATGCATTTTTTGCCGACCGTGTATGTCACTTGCGATGTTTGTAATGGTAAACGTTTTGATAAAGAAACGTTAACAGTAAAGTACAAAAAGAAAAATATATATGAAGTTCTACATATGACTGTCGAAGAAGGGCTAGTTTTTTTCAAGGACATCCCGGCTGTATCTGACCGACTGCATACTCTTATGGGTGTTGGTTTAGGATATTTGGAATTAGGGCAACCGGCCACAACTCTATCTGGAGGGGAAGCTCAACGTGTTAAAATATCTAGCGAACTTTATCGTCCGCATTTGGAAAAAACGATGTATTTATTGGATGAACCGACCGTAGGATTGCACTACGATGATGTGGTTAAATTGCTGGAAGTTTTGAACAAGTTAATTTCTAAAGGCAACAGTATTGTTTTGATAGAACATAATCTGGATATTATTAAAAGTTCAGACTATGTCATAGATATTGGTCCGGAAGGGGGAGTGAATGGGGGAAACTTGGTCGCCAAGGGCACGCCTGAAGAGATAGCCAACAATGCCAAAAGTTATACTGGCAAATATTTAAAAAAAGCTCTGCGTAAATAAAAAGATGAATGCTAAAATTTTTAAGAAAATAAAACTTCCAGATACGCCGGGCGTGTATTTTTTCAAAAGAGGACGGGAGATTTTATACGTTGGCAAAGCCACGTCTCTTCGCGATCGGGTGAGTAGTTACATGTCAAAGAGACTCTTTGATATGCGGGGACCTGTCATCGTTGATTTAATTTTTAAGGCGGACAAAATAGACTGGCAGGAGACAGATAGTGTCCTAGAAGCGCTTATTCTAGAAGCAGCTCTTATTAAAAAACATCAACCAAAATACAACACTAAAGAAAAGTCCAACAAAAGCTTTAATTATGTTTGCATTTCGAAGGAAAAATTGCCCAGAGTTATGGTTTTACGAGGTAGAAAATTGCTTGAAAACAATAATTTTTCTGGCTTAACCCTTCCCCGAGTACGGGGTGGGACCCACACCATTCAAAATTATTGTTTTCAAGCAATTTTTGGACCCTTTCCAAACAGTTCTCAGCTTCGCGAAGCGATGAAAATAATTCGTCCAATTTTTCCATTTTTAGATGATAAATCAAAGAATTATTATAAATTCTATAAACAAGTAGACCTGGTTCCGGATATTTTAAGTGCCGAAGGCGTCAAGCAATACAAAAATAACATTAAAAATCTGAAATTATTTTTTGCCGGCAAGAAAAAACAAGTTTTGAAAAATTTGGAAAAAGAAATGAAAGCCTATGCAGAAATTCGAGCCTTTGAAAAAGCAGGGGAAGTGAAAAGACAAATTTTTGCTCTGAAACACATAAACGATATTGCACTAATAAAAGAGAATTCTACTTTTTCGAATGGTCTGGCTGGGGTAGGGGACCCAGGGAACCGAGGACCTGAGAAAAAGAAGGATTCTCTTTTATTGACTCGTATCGAAGCTTATGATGTTGCGCATCTGGGTGGTAAAAATATGGTTGGAGTGATGATAGTAGTAGAAAATGGAGAAGTAGTCAAAAGCGAATATAAAAAGTTCAAAATAAGAACGGAAACAGATTCCAATGATACCGGCGCACTGTCTGAAGTTTTGGAGCGACGTTTTGCGCATCCAGAATGGCGATTTCCGGATCTGGTTGTGATGGACGGGGGCGTGGCTCAACTCCAGCTTGCCCGTAAGGTAATGTCAAGGTTCGACCTTGACATTGAGGTGGTGTCAGTACTAAAGGACGAGCATCACAAGCCCAAAGATATTCTTGGGAATAAAGAAATAACCTCAGATAAAAAATTTGTCATTTTACTGGCGAATAGTGAAGCCCACAGATTTGCTATCGCTTATCATAAGAAAGTGCGTTCAAAAAATTTCTTGAAACGATGAAAGAAAAACAACAAAACATTTTAATCCTGCACAACATCCGAAGCGTCCAAAATGTCGGGGCGATGTTTCGCACCGCTGATGCGACGGGGATAGATAAAATTTATCTGACTGGTTATACTCCTACGCCCCTTGACCGTTTCGGGAGAAAAAGAAAAGATTTAGCCAAGTCTGCTCTGGGCGCTGAAGAATTCGTGCCTTGGGGCTATAAAAAGACGGTTCACCCAATACTGGCTAAATTAAAAAAAGATGGATTTTTAATCATCGGTCTAGAACAAGATAGAAAATCTATTGACTATAAAAAAATAAAATTAAGAGCAAAGAATGTTTTTATTGTCGGTACTGAAGTTTCTGGTATACCGAAAAATGTTCTAAAAAAGTGTGATGTTGTTGCCGAGATTCCAATGCATGGTCACAAAGAATCCTTGAATGTTTCTGTGGCGTTGGGAGTTGCTCTATTTGGAATTTTAAAAATCTAAATTTCTTAATATATTATATATGATACATTAAGGTGTATTTTACTTTTGGTGTACTGAGCAAAAATGCGCGCTGCGGCCATTGATTACTTTTCTTATAATTATTCCCTTACAGCTTTTCTTTCTGCATTTTTCTCCCTTGCGCCTATAGGCTTCGTGATGTAATTGGAATTTCCCGGGCAATCCATCAACATTACGATAATCCGACATTGAATCTCCGCCGAAGTCTATGCCCCTAGAAAGTGTTTCTTTCATGGCTTTGAATAAAAGCTCGAATTCCTTTTCTTTTAATTCTCCCGTCTTTTTCTCCGGGTGAACACATGCGCGCCAAAGTATCTCATCCGAATAAATATTACCAATGCCTGCGACTACGCTTTGGTCCATCAGGACTGTTTTTATTTTACCGTTTGGTTTTTTATTTAAACAATCTTTTAATTTTTTTAGATTAAAGCTTGTTTCAAGTGGCTCCGGTCCTATGTTATTTAAATGTTTACTACTATACGCCGTTTTTGTATTTAATAAGGTAATTTTGCCAAATTTACGAGCGTCTGAGAAAGCTAGTTGTTTATCATTTGACAGACTAAAAACCACATGTACGAATCTGTTATAAGGGTCATATAAAGGGCCTTTTTCCCAAGGAAGCCACTTATTTTTTTCAAACTTATATCTGCCATAGAGCAAATGCCCGGTCATTTTTAGATGCACTAGAATAATTTTTCCACTGGAGATATTTATTAGTATATTCTTCGCTCGTCTTTCCACAGACAAAACTTTCTTGTTCTTAACCTCTTTCTTGAAGTACTTGAAATAAATAGGATTGGCGACCGTGTCGCTTTTCCTCTTGTCTTTGGTGCGGAGGTCCGTCCAGACATTTTTGATCGTGAGATTAACCACTGTTTTTCTCAAACCCCTGACTGTCGTTTCTACTTCTGGCAGTTCTGGCATGTTTTATTTTCCTAGCATTTTTAACGCTTCGCGGATTTTAGTACTGGTGTTCGCGCCGGAGGATACTTTTTTTAGTGCCTCTCTTGCTTCGTTTTGTGAATAGCCAAGCGATTTCAGAGCCTCCAGCGCATCCAACTCTCCCTGAAGCGATGATCCACTTGGCCCATCAAATTCGTTTTTCATTTTGTCCCGAAGCTCGATGATTATTTTCTCTGCCGTCTTTTTGCCGATGCCGGATATCTTCGTAAGATAGGCGATATCTCCAGTAGCGATGGCCTTTTTCAATATTTCAATCGAAGCTATTCCCAAGATACCCAGAGCCCCCCTCGGTCCGATCCCGGAAACATTCAGAAGCATTTCGAAGAATTCCAACTCGACTCTTTCCAAAAATCCATAAAGATCTAACGCATCTTCGCGCACGTGAGTATGTATCCAAAATGAAACAAGTTCATTTGTTTCATTTTGTCCCGAGCTTTTACGAGGGACGAGCTTTGCCAATGTATCGGGTGGTACGCTTATTTTATAACCTACCCCTGCTGTTTCAACTATCAAGAATTTGTCAGTTCTCAAAATTATTTTTCCATTTATGCTACCGATCATGTATTAATCATATCACTAAAACATTTTATTGAAAAATGTTCGTGTGAAAAGCCCCCAGAACTTTTTTAGCGTATTTGTGTTTTTTTAGTTTTCTGTTATATTATATCTATGCCAATAATAAAGTCAGCTAAAAAAGCAATCCGGGTTTCCATCCGCAAAAAGGCCTTTAACGATCGAGGGAAGAGGGCAATTAAAGACATCATAAAAAAGATTGAAAAAATGGCTAAAACAGACAAAACCAAGGCGGGCAGTCTGCTTAGTTCTGCTTTTACTATTATAGATAAGGGAGCTAAAAGAGGTGTTATCAAAAAAAATAATGCAGCTCGCAAAAAATCTCGCTTGTCAAGATTAATCAAATAAACTAAAAACAAAAAACCTCCTCCAATTTAAATCGGAGGAAGTTTTTTGTTTGAGACGAAAACTATGCGACCGCAACAGTAGCGCGTTGCACATTTACAGCATTCAATCCCTTTGGAGATTCTTCTGTTTCGAAAGAAACAGCATCTCCTTCATGCAATTCTTCGAAGGTAACTCCAACAAGAGAATTCTTGTGAAAGAATAAATCTTTCTCCAATCCTTCTCCAGTGATAAAGCCGAAAGCCTTATCGGTTACAAGTTTTTTGATTGTACCAGTCATTGATTTTTTATTAGATTATTAAATTACAAATAGATATACTCGAGAAATCGACTCTTTTCGCACCTACTTTGTCTACTAAGCATAGGTCATATTAGGCAATTTGTCAATGAATCTAAACTATGCTTTAATGAGAGAATGTTCGAGATTCTCTTCATTGCCATAGTGTGGATGCCTTACATAATTATGGGGAAGACCTTTAAAATGATGAGAAATTATTGCAAAAAAAGAAACTGGATATTTTTAGGAGATGTAATCAAAGTTATAGGATTTCCCTTTAGTTTGTATGATGATGTGTATTAAACGCCATTACACTATCCAATACCTTATCTAGAAAAGCGGATTTTTCTTCTCCTATTATTTCCCTTAGGGCTCCTTTTTTTAGACTGCCTAATTTTATATTCATTATTCTTTCTCGTCTCAAGTCGGCAATTTCTTGAAAAAGCGTTGCACACATTCTTCTTATTTGATGCTTCTTTCCCTCGCAGAGTATTATCTTGAAGGTAAAATCATTTATAATATTCACTTTACATTTTTTAGTTACATATCCTTCGATATTTACGCCCTTTTCCATTTTTTGTTTAAAATTAGAACGTAATTTATTAGAAGTTTTTACTACATATTCTTTTTCGTGGGAATATTTTGGATTTAGCAATTGGTCCGTTATGCGTCCGTCGTTTGTAAGTATCATAAGCCCATGGGAATTTTTGTCTAGTCTGCCAACTGGGAAAAGACTGTCGAGAATCGCTTTGGATACGCTACCAGTTTTGAGTTTCAAGTCTTGTTTTATGTCTATTTCCTTCCTTTGTGGGGAATGGGTGATTATGTCTATCGGCTTGTTGTAAGCGAAGTAAATGTATTCTTTTGGCTTGTTGCCTTTTATTTCAACTGTATCCGTTTCACTTACCTTGCTTCCCAGTAATGCTAATTTGCCGTTAATAAGGACGTCTCCTTTTTTTACCAACTCATCAGCTCCTCTTCGAGTCGATATTTTTTTGAGGGCTAGATATTTATTTATTCGCATTGGATACAGATTTTCCATTCTTGATTTAGAGTATACCACCTAAAATAAAAACCACTCCGAGCCCAATCGCAAGGGGTGGTTTTTATTTGTAATCTTTAATGATGAATTTTATTCAGATCTTCCGGGGGGGCTACCATCATCCCGCCGTTGCCTCGGTAGGCTTTTCTTACGGTAAGTATTACCAAAGATAACAACAGTATAAGCAGGAGCCATCCCAATAGGGATTTTGGCAAGAATCCGTCTCCAAATAGGAATGCTAACGCTCCCAGTTCCACATTGCTTCCGTTCTCCACCATGCTTTTCGCATAAGCGAATACTTCTTCCTGGTTGCCATTGTCGACTATGGTGTATGCAAGGTTCGCGGTTACTACAAATATTTTATTTATTTCTACGTCGTTAGTAACTTTTACTGTCACGAGCACACTTCCTTCTTCTTGCGAATTTAGGTCGTCTATGTTTGTCACTACAGCGCTATTCTCATCTCCAAAATATCCTCTGCTTGTTTCTATGAATTCCAGTTCTTTCGGAATCGAAATTCTAAGAACAACATCCCTCAAGTCTCTGGATGATGTATTTTTGTAATTGACAGCATACTCGATGATACTTCCTCTCCTTACCGTCTTCTCATCCTGATTGACGCTAAAGAATACCAACGAAGTTTGAGAAGCTCCAACGCCGCTCCTTGTGTTCGTGACTACAGTCGTGTTTCTGTAAGCTACAGGTGGGTTGTCTATAATGACAGATGGACTCAAAGTCCTGAAGCTCGTAATATCTCCGTGCGAGGTTCCATATCGATTAGTAGTTACAGCCCGGTAGTAATATATTGTTCCGGATGTTAGAGAAAACAAGCTTTCAAAAAAAGGACTCAATTCTTCTCTACTTATGTTCCTATTCAGGGTTGTTATTCCGAGCGATGGAGTTGCCCCCCATTCGAAATATTGAGTGGAGTAGAGAGGATCTAGAGACAGACCGAGGCCGTTTAGTCTAGCACTCGTCTGTCCAACATTAGAAGCTAGGGTTGTGATGGCAGTCGGCGCGCAGTTCCCATGATCGCACCCATTGTTGTCATAGTCATAATTGCGATTGTCATTGTCAGTTCTGAAGGACAATTTCCTTCCGTAGCTGATGTCGCCATTACTGTTTTCAGCCACTGCTCGGAAATAATAAGTGGTATTTGAATCAAGATTGTAGATCGTGTCTTCGAAATCGCGTGAACTTGAGCTATAGCTTGATTTATTTGTCCTGTTTGAAAGAGAGCCGCTTCGAGTGTCCCATTCGAACCATTTTCTGACGCTAGAACCATTGGTATCTACATATCCATTCAAAGTGGCAGAATCATTCTGTATGTCCGAAGCTCCATAAGTCGTTACTCTAGGTTTTTCGTTATTGCTGTCTTCATCCACGTAGATAGTTAGTGATTCGCTCGTTTGCAATCCGCTATTGTTGGTGCATCTTATGTTGTAAGTTTTTGTATCGTACAAATTCCCTGTGTAAAAACTACCAGATGTGTTTCTGGGTCCTACCCATCCGTTTGCTCCGCCGGTGGCTGAACACGATGTCGCATTCCGAGAACTCCAACGAATATATGTAGAATCCCCGTAAGATATATTTGTGTCATCCGCGTCTAGATTGACGGTCGGTTGTAGATAGTTATAGTATCCGTAGTTTATCTGAGCTGAAACAGTGCTTCTACTTCCGCTTAGGTTGATAGAAAAACCTGCAACAATTATTAGGCCGACTGTTAATATTTTTGCTTTCGTTCTCATGGTGTCTTGATTATTGAGTTTTACAATAACACACTCAGTAAACAATGTCTAACGCCAGTACCTACTGAATTCGAGTTTATTCCGCTATTGTAACAGTTGTAGAAGCTGTTACGTTGCCTCCTGGTCCTGTGCATACTATTGAATAAGAAGTAGTTTCTGTTGGACTAACTTTTTGTTTGCCAGATGGACTCGTTTTCCCAGTCCAAGCTGCTGAACATGAATCTGCATAAGTTGAATTCCATGTAAGTATGTAACCTCCGGTATTGTCCAAGTTGTTAACTCTGGCGCTTAGGGTGGCAGTCGGAAGGCAGATTTTAGCTTCAACTATAATTCTTACAGAATCGTAAGCCATAGCGCCGGCACTGTTGTAACATGTGATTTTGAAAGTTTTTCCACTTTCCAAAAATCCAGTTTCAAATTCTCCAGACGTTTTCCAATTGCTAGAGTTTTTCCATCCATTTACTCCATTTGATGTTTCGCATCTATTTGCATTTTTAGATGTCCAGGTAAGAGTTGCGCCATCATTGATGTTTGGTATAGTTATCGGTCCGTTTGAGCCATTTACTCGGAGGTCGACAGTAGGCAGAGGGATAATAGGGGGCACTAACGTAAATGTTGCTGTCACCGTTTTGTTGGCAGTCATGCTGACAGCGCAAGTTGAAGAAGTTCCAGAACAAGCTCCGCTCCAACCAGTGAAAGTAGAACCGTTGTTGGCTGAAGCTGAAAGAATGACATTTGTTCCAGCATTGTAATTTTCACTACAATCTGTCCCACAATTTATGCCGCTTAGATTAGCGGAAGATACGAAACCCGTACCAGTTCCCGCTTTATTGACATTAAGAGTGTAAGTCATAGGAGGCACTAACGTAAATGTTGCTGTCACCGTTTTGTTGGCAGTCATGCTGACAGCGC
>CAYIEM010000017.1:0-2806 GCA_964362545.1 uncultured Candidatus Saccharibacteria bacterium | reverse complement strand
AAGTTGAAGAAGTTCCAGAACAAGCTCCGCTCCAACCAGTGAAAGTAGAACCTGCGGAAGAGGTAGCGGCAAGAGTGACAGTCGTACCCGAATTGTAATATTGGGTGCAGGCCATTCCGCAGTTAATACCCGCGGGGTTCGAACTAATGGTTCCTGTACCGGTGCCTGCCAGCAAAGCTGCAAGAGTGTAAGTAACGATAGGCTCTGGGTTCACTTTAATAGAAACAGTATCTGTGTCCGTCGCGCCATCGTCATCTTTGACAGTTAGAGAAAATACATAAGTTCCGGCTCCTAAAGGACTTGCAGTGGTTGAAACCGTGTCTCCTGGGTTTACAGTGGAAGTACCAGAAACAAAATTCCAAACATACGAAACTATGATTCCATCTGAATCAGTACTGCCAGAACCATTTAAATTAACAGAGCTGGTTGGCAATGTGATTGTTTGATCAGGACCGGCATTTGCGACTGGAGGGGTGTTCGTAACCGGACATGCAGGAGTGTCAAAATATATGGTAGTCGCGCCTGTCCAATAACCTCTCGAACTGTTATGAAACTTAGCTTGGTACCAATATCTGGTACTTGCGTTAAGACCGGTTAATTCTTGTTTGAAAACTGAATAAGAAGTATATACACTCGCGGAAGTAGCGCGGTTTAAATTATTTTCGCTTGTGCCCCATTGAAACCAAGCAGTGGTTGGAACCCCTTGCGGGTCAACCCACGCTTGTAATGTAGCTCTATCGCAGTTTGGAACTACGTATTGAGCCGAAGCGTCATTTGCAACGCCAAAAAGTCCCATAACTACTGCGACCAATAATACTGAAACTGACAATTTTATTTTTTTATTCATATATTTTTTATTATTTATTAATTTTTTAATCGACTTCTTTTAAAGTAAAATCAACTTTTACTCTTCAAGGATATTGACATTATCGTGTTGTCCATATCTTTGAAGAGAGGAGAAGATAAGTAGCTTCCGCTCCTCTCTTCTCCGGTTTACTATCCTCAAAAACTTGTTCCGATTCTGAACATTATCTTCGGTGCCGGGGGGATAGCATCCCCATTACCGAGTGGGCCTGGTGCTGGTTGCGGTGCGTCGTCGCCACTGGTAGCTAAAGCATAAACGCCAACGCCAACCAAAATCGCAACTGGGACTGCCCATTCCCAGTTTCTCTCAAGCCAATTGCCTTGAGGAGCAGGGGGGAGCAGAACGTCGGCATTCGGCGTGATGTTGAAGATTTGCCGGTTGTCGATGTTGTAGATAGTCGCCGGTGGCTCCATTTTGCGTAAAAGGGACGGTGTGTAAACCAAACGTGCCCAATTACCGCAATCCCATCGCCGCACAATCTTGCCGGTACTGTCGGCGACGAATTCGTCGCCCGCAGGTTGCCACACAAATAAAGTGTCGCCACCTACCACTACCATCTTGAACAATTTGGGTTGCTCAAGCACCACTCTTGTCTCTCCGTGACCCAAATCACGGTGCCCACCGAAAACGTGGGCCTTATAGAAGCCCGCGCGACCCAATTCCATCGCGACTCTGGCTTTCATTTCGGTGCCAAAGACAACTTCTTGTTGCGCCTGCATCACTGCAGGGTACGAGCCCAAGAAAAGGGCCACGAGTACTGCAACTGCGAATAATCTTTTCATCGGATTTCTCCCTTTTGCTGAAATGAGTGTAGTTTATTGGCTGTTTTAGGCACCCTCTTTGGGCACCTTTTTTTGGAAAGAACTTCTACTTCTTTGTTACTTATATAGTATAGCACTTTCCAGGAAAATGTCAAGGGGTCTATTGACAACCCCCCAAACCGTGTCCTTCGACCCACCCTACCCATAAAACACGGAAGCCTTGCTTCCGTGGGAGGAGTTTGGTAACATAGAAGCATGTCGACCAGGAAAACTGATTTTGTGGAAGGCGAGTTTTATCACTTATACAGTCGTGGCAATAGCAAGCAGAAAATTTTTCTCGACGACCGAGACCGTGACAGGTTCTTGAAAATTTTATATCTATACAATTCTCCTGCCAGGATCGATTTTAAAAACGATATAGCAGACAGAAAAATAAACGCCTGGGATTTTGAAAGAGGGGAGCCCATTGTTCATATAGGTGCCTGGGTTTTGATGCCGAACCATTTCCATCTTTATATAACACCAAAAAACACGGAAGCAAGGCTTCCGTCCAAGGTTCCATCCATATCATCCCAAAACTCTATCACCGATTTTATGCATCGGGTTCTGACTTCTTATTCAAAGTATTTTAACAACAGACACCAACGAACAGGGTCTTTATTTGAGGGTAAATTCAAGTCTGTTCACATACAAAACAATAATCATGCTAAATACTTATTTTCTTATATCCACCTGAATCCCTTAAAATTATTTGATAAAAAATGGAAAGAGCAAAAAAGTGGCAATGAAAGGGGATTAAAGAAATTTCTGGATTCTTATAAATGGAGCAGTTATTCCGACTATCTCGGGATAAATCGGTCTGAAAATAAAATCATCCACAAAATTAACTTTCCGCGATATTTCGAGAGTAAAAATTCTTTTCAAAAAGAAATTTTCGACTGGATCAAGATAAATATATTGGATTTTAAGGAATGAAAAAAGGATAAACAAAGGTAATTAAAAAAACACGAAAGCAAAGCTTCCGTGTTTTTCGTGGGAGATGAATATGGCTTAGAAGTTTTGTCGAAGTTTTTTATTGAGTTTTTCTTTAGAAACTGATAAGCTGAAAGCGTTAAGAAAAAATGCGCCCTCATAGTTTAATGGATAGAATGCGAGCTTGCGGAGTTTGCGATGTAGGTTC
>CAYIEM010000016.1:6707-18945 GCA_964362545.1 uncultured Candidatus Saccharibacteria bacterium | reverse complement strand
TTTGCGGCTCTGAATTTTGGAACTTTCTTGGCAGCCACTTTGACTTGTTCTCCAGTTTTTGGATTGCGAGCCATGCGAGCGGCGCGTCCTTTTACAGAAAAGATTCCGAAACCGGCGATTGAGACTTCACCGCCCTTTTTCATGGTGTCGATGATAGCGTTAAACAATCCGTCTACGATTTCTTCAGCTTGCACTTTAGTGCCACCGAGCTTGCCATGGACAAAGTCAGCTAATGCTTGTTTATTCATATGTTTTTAAAGGTTATTCTTATAATGATTTCGACCTCGTCCCGCTCAAGCGGCGACTGTTTATTTATAAAACCACTACCCATACATTATATATCAAGGGTTTTTTAACGCAATAGGCAAGTTTTTGACTAGTTTCAACGAGTTTTGCGACTTTAGTTATCTAGCGTATTCGATGATGCGGGTTTCCCTAATCATGGTTACCTTGATTTCGCCAGGGTATTTGAGTTCTTGTTCTATCTTGACGGCGATATCATGTGCCATGATCTTGGCTTCAGCATCAGAGACCTTCTCTGGGGTAACGAAAATGCGGATTTCCCGACCGGCCTGGAGAGCGTATGATTTCTCTACTCCGGTAAAGGCATTTACCAAGGCCTCGAGTTCTTGCAATCTCTTTAAGTAGTTCTCCACTGAGTCTCGGCGCGCACCTGGTCGCCCTCCCGATATAGCGTCAGCTGTTTGCACTATCACTGATTCGATAGTTTCGTAAGGATAATCCTCATGGTGGCTCTTCATCGCTGTGATGATGCGTTCGTCTGCGCCGAATTTTTGCAAAATTCTGATGCCTATTTCAATATGGGTGCCTTGCACTTCATGGTCGAGCGCTTTGCCGATGTCGTGTACCAGAGCGCCTGCTTTAGCTATCGCTACATCTGCGCCCAACTCTTCAGCAATCATGCCAGCGATATGGGTCATCTCGATAGAATGTTGCAACACGTTTTGTCCATAGCTGGTCCGGAAATAAAGTCTTCCTAAAATGGCTATGATTCGCGGATCGAAATTGAATATTCCGCATTCGTATACAGCTTGTTCCCCCTTCTCTTTAATTATTTTATTTATTTCTTCTTTGGCCTTTTCTACGAGTTCTTCGATTTTGGCTGGTTGAATGCGTCAATCCAAAATCAGGTTCTCAAGCGCCAGACGGGCCACCTGGCGTCTTATAGGATCAAACGAAGATATGACTATCGAACCAGGGGTATCGTCCACAATGAGCTCAACTCCAGAGGCTCTCTCAAATGCTCTGATGTTTCTGCCCTCCTTTCCAATGACTTTACCTTTTATTTCATTATTTGGGATACTTACTATTGTCGTCATTAACTCAGAAGCGGTGGATGAAGCGAGGCGTTGGATGGATGTAGCCAAGATGTCTTTTGCTCTTCGTTCTAGTTTTTCTTCATTACCGTTTTCTAATTTTTGAATTCTAATCAGAATATCTTCCTCGTATTTCTTTTCGATTTCCTTCATTAGCATTTCTTTAGCCTCTTCTTCCGATAGTCTGGACACTTTCTCTAGTTCTGCTCTCTTTTCGGCCTCTATTCCTAACACTTTTTCCTGAATCTTCTTGATTTCTTCTACTTTTGTTTTTACATTTTCCACCTCTTTGTTTATTTCGACTTGTCGAATGTCCAAGAACTCATCTTTTTTTATAAGTCTTTTCTCTGTTTCCTTGAATTCCTCTCCTTTCTTTTTTTCCTCCTCCTTCGACTCAGCCAACCTTTTCTCTGCCTTACTCTTGGCTTCATCTGTGATTCTCTGTGCTTCTTCCTTAGCGCCGACTAGCATCTGTTTGATGTCTATCTCAATTGACTTTCTCTTTCCCAGGGCGACGATAACGCGTAGGTAGTATCCGATAGTCGCGCCTAAGAGGAGTACCAGGACTCCGATTAGAATTATTATTAATGAGCTCATAAGCCTTTTATGTCGGCCTATAAAAACAAGCCACTATATTTGCGGTTCCATTTTCCTTTTAAACGAGGTGTGAAAATTTCTACTTGACAACAACATATATGGATATTCCTATAAACCGATCGAAAATAAATTTTTAAGATCCAACATATTAGAATATAACAAATTATATAATCTTTGTCCATATGTGCTAAAATGACGTTATGCACATAGGCGTAGGGTCATGGAGGAATCTCTTAATTTACGCGTTTCACGCTTTTTCTGTTTCTCTGCTTGTTCGGACTCTTTTCTCACCGTGGAAGATGGACACTACGAAAGATACGAATTTTACTCTTCTTGAAAAATCCGCCTTTGCCATATTTTCCAGAATATTGGGTTTTGTTTGTCGTATTGTCTTGATAATTATCGGACTTATATTTACGTTCATTATTTTTTTAACTTTTCCCATCTTTTTTATTTTTCCCATAAAGATTAGTCGTGAAAGTCTGCAGAATCTGCCGGCATTTGGCGCTACTCTCTCTTACGGTAGTACTTATACCCTAAACGCGCATAGCCACGACGTGATTAGTTCGCGAACACTTCGCATTTATGGGAAAGAAAAAGCTCTTCGCATGATGGAGCGTGGACTTTCCAAGGATACGAATCACAATGTGCTTTTGGTAGGCGATGCAGGCGTGGGCAAGGAAACCCTGATTTCGTATTTAGGGCTCTTGGGGCATTCCGGCCTTGCTTTCGAGGGGATTCGCAATCATAGAGTCGTGGAGTTGTTTGTCGAAGGAATAAGTTTGAAGGACTTTGATAAATGTTTGCACGAGGCGGCCTCCGCAGGGAACGTGGTACTTGTGATAAAAAATATTCATTTATATGAATCTCTTTACGAGAGGATATTACCTTATTTGAATACACCGCACCTGGGAATTATCGTGACTACTGATTTCTCGAATTACGACCAAGCACTAAAAAATCATTCTGAATTTCTATCAAAATTCGAGAAGACAAACATGGATGGAACGAACTTCGAAGATACGATTTCTATATTAAAGAATAATATTCGTATTCTCCATACGCGAATGGAACCCGGAGCGTTGGAAGAAATTGTTCGTCTTACTGACAGATTGATAGCAAATCAGCCACAGCCATTAAAATCTCTTTTAATCCTGGAAGAACTTCGCACACTTCGAAAGGCCATAACTATAGAAGATGTGAGGCAAATAATCTCCGACAAAACAAATATGCCGATAGGCACTATTGGGACAGACGAGAGAAAAGTATTGATGGAGCTTGAGTCTTCTATGCGAAAAAAAATAGTTGGTCAAGAAGAAGCCATAGGGGATGTATCGGAAGCCTTAAAACGTCTACGTACAGGTATCGCAGATCACAGCAAACCTGCAGGAAGTTTTCTTTTCTTGGGTCCTACCGGAGTCGGTAAGACTTATACGGCAAAGGTGCTAGCTGAAAGCTATTTTGGCAGAGAAAACGCGATGATACGTTTTGATATGAGTGAATTTTCGCTACCCGGGTCGGCGTCTGTTTTTTTGGAGCGTCTTGCTTCGGTAATAGAGGAGGCCCCTCTCTCACTGGTGTTTTTCGATGAGTTAGAAAAGGCGAATAGGTCAATACACAATCTTATGCTTCAGATATTAGATGAGGGTAGAATCACTAGAGGAACCGGGAGGGAAGCAAGCTTCAAAGACGCCATTATTATAGCCACTTCAAACGCGGGTAGTGGAGAAATAGTAGCCAATTCGAACATAGACAAGAAAAGCCTGGTGGATGTTCTGATAAAAAAGGAAATATTTTCTCCAGAATTTTTAAACAGATTTAGCGACATAATTTTATTTAAACCTCTTGGTCCATTGGAAGTAAAAAAAGTAGCCTCGCTTTTGCTTCTAGAGTTCGCGGAGCGACTGTTCGCTGACAAGGGTATAAAACTCGAAATTACCGAAGCCCTGGTTGACAAAATAGCGTCTGTCGGTTTCGATAAAGACTTCGGTGCTCGTCCGATAAAACGCGCGCTAGAGCAAATAGTGGAAAACAAAGTCGCCGAGTATATAATGGCGGGGAACGTCGGTGGAAACATCAAAATACTCTAAACTTTTTTCTCCGGTGTTTTGGATTTAGTCACTATCTCGTCGACGATGCCGTACTTTTTAGCTTCTTCGGCGTCCATGAAGAAATCTCTTTCCACATCCTTTTCTATTTGGGTAAGGGGTTTGCCGGTGTTTTTCGCCAAAATTTTATTTAGATTGTCTTTGGTTTTTAAAATGTGTTTCGCAGTGATAGCTATATCTGTCGCCTGGCCTTCTACGCCACCCAATGGCTGATGGATCATCACTTCCGCGTTTGGTAAAATAAAACGTTTTCCTTTTTTGCCTGCAGATAAAATAAGCGCGGCGCCTGATGCGGCGAGCCCAACACAGAAAGTCGAAACGTCCGGGCGTATATGGCCCATAGTGTCTACTATTGCCAATGTTGAAGTTACAGACCCTCCTGGTGAATTTACATACAAGAAGATATCTTTCTTGGAATCTTCGGATTCTAAAAATAAAAGTTGAGCAATGACTATATTTGCCACGTTGTCATCTATAGGTCCTGCCAGAAACACTATCCTTTCTCGTAAAAGCCGAGAATAGATATCATAAGCGCGTTCCCCAAACTGACTTTTTTCAATTACTGTTGGTATTAACATAGGTAATATAGTATACTGTTTTTAACAATTTTTCAAATTTCAGATATTACGGAGTTATCCACTTGCTTGTGTTTTTTAAAGTGTTACCATTGCAAGCAATGTGTAAACACAGATTAAATCTGAAAAAAAGAAAAATCCACCGCATCTCGAATTTATATTTTATTTTTAAAAGCCCTGTCGAGGGGCTTTTTTTATTAATTTTTTAGAGAAATATGATTAACAATTATATAGGAGAAAAAGATGTAGTTACTTTTAGTAAAGTTGCGAACATCATGCGGGAGTTTTGTTTGAAGAGAGGTTTTGTTGAGGTTCATACCCAAGATAGATTAAGTATCCTAGCGGCTTGCGAAGACCCGACGACTGTCGCTACTTACAATTATGCAGGGGAAGTGTGGCCGTTGCCCCAGACTGGTCAGATGTGGCTAGAATACGAACTTTTGACCAGACCGGAACTGCCGGGAGTATTTTGTATGAGTACAAGCTATCGCAATGAAAAGAATCCTATTCCGGGTAGACACAAGATAGTGTTTCCAATGTTCGAATTCGAACTTCAGGGCAGTCTTCCCGATTTAGAAAAATTCGAAATGGAACTCCTTGAATATATGGGTTTTGGCGGAAGAGACAAATATCATCACAAAAAATACGATGAACTAAAAGAGTATTACGAGGTGGAAGAATTGAAAACTGAACACGAGAACAGGATGCTCGAAGATTTCGGACCGGTCGTGTTTTGTAAAGAATTCCCCTCATACACCTCTCCTTTTTGGAATATGAAGAAGAAAGGGGAGGGACATTCAAATAAGGTTGATGTTATCATGTACGGCAATGAAACCATAGGTTCTGCGGAGCGAAGTGTGGATCCAGTAGAAATGAAGAATGAGTTTCATTCCATCTCGGGTGGTGGGTATGCCGGTCTTTTATTTGAATTGTTTGGTCGGGAGAGAGTAGAGAAAGAACTGAATCAGTTTCTTAATCTACCATTCTTTCCCCGCTCGGGTGGAGGTATAGGTATGACCCGTATGATAAGTGCCTGGAAGCAGATGAAAGGGATGCCTGCCTAGTTTTTCTACTGGTTTTCTAGGAATTGAAAAACTTTTTCGTTTACCAAGACGTTTTCGGCATGCATTTGAGCTCGTTCAGGGTCGGCATCTTTGTAATGCTCCAATATCATCGCCACTTCTTTAGCCAATTGCTCCTTATCGGCAACGATTTTTTCCGTCTGGGCAATTTTGTTTAGAACTAAGGAAAGTTTTGCTTTCTTTTCTGCGTCGCCTCTGAATTCTTTTCTCAAATCCTCTATCGTTTTGTTCAAATGTTTTAAATAGTCTTCAAACTTCAACCCCATGTTGGTAATGTCAGACTCCATGCGATACAAAATTTTGTTTAGCTCCACTTCAATCAAAATTTCCGGCATCTCCACTTTCAAATCATCTATGATTTTCTCGATTATTTTCAATCTGGTTTTTTCTTTTAGCTGATTTTCTTTTTCGAGTTTAATGTTTTCCTTCAATTTTTCGGTGAAATCTCGCACATTCTTGAAAGGTCCCAACGCTTGCACAAAGGTATCATCAAAAGGGGGTAGTTCGGGTTCAACCTCACCTTTCTCCCTCTCCTTATTAAGGAGAGGGTCGGGGTGAGGTTCTTCTTTTTCATGTTCGTGTTCTTCACCTTCTTTGTGAACATGTTCCCCGGCCTTGTCCGCCATGTGAATTTTCGGCGCGCGAGATTTTCTTATGTCCATAATGGTGTCTTCCAACTCTTTTTCTGCTACTTCTGTGTTTTTTTCTTCATCGGTTACTTCGGAAATTATTTTCTGGGCAATTTTTTTGTAGTCCGGAAGTTCTATCTCCGGCATGACGGCGGTTTTGATTTTAAAACCAAGAGGATTTTTGCGAGCGAGTTTAATAATAGAAATATCCGGGCGACTGATGGCGTCGATTTTATTTTCTTCCAAAATTTTCGGATAATGCTCATTGAGCGCTAGTTCTGCCATCTCGTTTAAGATTTGCATTTCCGGCACTTTGGAAAGCAAAATGTTTTCCGGCGTTTTGCCTTTTCTGAAACCCGGGAGTTCTAAGTTGTCGCCAATTTTTTTTAGCGCTTTACTGAAATATGCTTCAAAAGCATCAGCGTCAATTTCCCCTTCAATTTCTACCTCGCTTTTTGGCAGTTTTTTGATGTTTATTTTAGACATACGACTATACTATATTTATCGTTTTGTTTTGTCAAAAACCCCGCCGTGAACATCACGGCGGGGTTTTTTAGTTGTTAATACCTTATGGACTAACTATTTATTGGATGCTTTCTATTGCGCTAGCGCCTAAATCTATCTCAGCGCTATTTATATCTTTATCCAAAGTGTCCAATTCCTTCGTGTCGGCATCTGTCGGTGCAACCGTTTCCAATTGCGCATTTTTTTCTTCCGGTGCTTTTTGCACTTTAGATTGCCAGATGTATATTCCCCCGATTATGAGGATGATGATAATTATTATTGACCCAATGAGCGCTCCGTTTGACTTTTTTTCTACTGGTTCTATATTATTTTCCATATTATTGTTGTTATCTATTAATCTTATTAATTAGTAGTTTCACTCTCTGTTTCGTTTTCCCCTTCGTTGGTGTCAGCCGTTCTGGAATTCTTAACTGCTTCTCTTTCGACTTTTACGGCCTCCCATAGTGATTTGATGGCATCTTGGAGCGCATTGCGAGCATCCTTGATAAGCACCTGCGTTTCATCTCTCAGTATTTTTAATTTTGCCTTATTTTCTGCTGATATTTCGTTTATTGATGCTGCCAGGAGTGCATTTATCTCTATAACTTTCTCTTTCGCTGCATTCAATTTTGTCTCAGCCGTGGCTACCAGGCTTTCCGCCGCTATGGTATCTACCCCTTTCCCTTCAAGCTTGGTTATTTGAGCGCTGACTCTAACTTTTAGAGTTTCTAATCTTATTATTGCATTATCAAACACCCCTAGCGTTCTTTGTCGAACGATAATCCTTTGTTCCAGCATCTTTGCTTTCACTTGGTTTTTTTCATTCTTGAAAGTTCCTTTTAAAGCTTCTAATTTTCCTTTTACCTCTTTTCTTTTCAGTTCTATTTCTGTTTCTATGGCTTCTCGTTGCGTTTTTAATTCTTCGCGTTTTACCTCTATTGCTTTATTAGCTTCTTCTTTCTTAACTCCAAATGCTTCTCGGGCTGCCTCTCTCTGTGTTTTTAACTCTTCCGCTTTCACTTTAAAAGCTTCGCGTTGAGCTTTCATCTGCTCAGACAAAGCAGACCGCACAGAGCCACCGCCGGAGTTTATTGAACCGCCCTCTTCTGCCTTTGTTGATTTGATGCCCACCACAGATAACACCGCTAAAACCAAAAATAAACCTAAATATTTTTTCATCTTTTTTTATATTAAATTAATAATCGAACACTTCATTTTATTATACCATGAAAGCCACTAGCAACAATGCAACGATGTTTAGAATTTTGATCATTGGATTTATTGCAGGACCGGCTGTGTCTTTATACGGGTCGCCGACGGTGTCTCCGGTGATAGCTGCCTTGTGAGCGTCGCTTCCTTTGCCTCCGAAATTTCCTTCCTCAATATATTTCTTAGCATTGTCCCATGCACCTCCGCCCGATGTCATCGATATCGCAACAAAGAGTCCTGTGACAATAGAACCAACCAGAAGTCCACCTAGTGCAACCGGTCCAAGCAAGAGTCCGACTAATATCGGCGCGATAACTGGGATGAGGGCTGGCAGGATCATTTGTTTTATAGCGCTGCCAGTGACGAGGTCTACGCATTTCCCATATTCCGGTTTTGCCTTGCCTTCCATAATCCCTTTTATTTCTCTGAATTGCCTGCGCACTTCTTCTACCACTTTGCCGGCTGTTTTACCTACCGCTTCCATACATAGGGCGCCGAAATAATAAGGCAAGAGTCCACCCAAGAAAAGTCCGGCTATAAGTTTTGGATCTTCAAGAGTGAAATTTAAGTTTATACCGGCATTTGAAAATTCTTGGGTGTAGGAAGCAAATAAAACCAAAGCGGCAAGACCAGCCGAACCAATAGCGTAACCTTTGGTGACAGCTTTGGTTGTGTTGCCCACCGCATCAAGAGCATCAGTGACGGTGCGCACTTCTTTATCCATTCCCGACATCTCAGCTATGCCTCCGGCATTGTCGGTTATCGGTCCATAAGAGTCTATCGCTACGATGATGCCTGCCATTGAAATCATACTCATTACGGCGATGGCTATACCATAGAGTCCGGCAAAATGATATGAAAGCAAAATTCCAAAAACTATAACAATAAGAGGCCAGGCAGTGGATTTCATTGAAACTGCCAAACCTTGAATAATATTGGTGCCATGACCGGAGAGGGAAGCTTGCGCTATTGATTTGACAGAAGAATATTTTGAAGAAGTAAAGTATTCTGTGATTACTACTAAGAGAGCCGTTATCACTAGACCAACCAAAGAAGCAAAAAATAAATTTAACGTGCTGTAAGTTCCATTTTCTCCCATAAGCATCTTCGTGATCGGATAAAAAAGTATTGCTGAGATAACGCCTGTTGCGATAAGTCCTTTATAAAGAGCATTCATAATTTTATTAGATTTTCCTAAGCGTACGAAATAAGTTCCTACAATAGAGGCCAATCCCGCCGCTCCTCCTATTGCCAGAGGGTAGACAAGAGCGTTTTCTGATCCAGGAAAAGTTAAAGAACCTAAAAGTATTACAGCGATAGAAGTAACAGCATAAGTTTCAAATAGATCGGCTGCCATTCCTGCGCAGTCCCCGACATTATCTCCAACATTGTCAGCTATAACGGCCGGATTCCTAGGATCATCTTCTGGAATACCAGCTTCCAATTTTCCTACAAGATCTGCTCCCACATCTGCAGCTTTAGTAAATATTCCTCCACCTAAACGGGCAAATATTGAAATCAAAGATCCTCCAAAACCTAAACCAATAAGAGCCTTTACATCGCCAGTTATCGCAAAAAAGACTGCCACTCCCAACAGGGCTAGTCCTACAACCAAAAGCCCCGTTACCGTCCCTCCTTTGAATGCTACAGATAATGCTTCCCCTAGACCATTTTTTGCTGCTTCTGCCGTGCGTATGTTTGCGCGGACAGAGACATTCATGCCGACATATCCAGCCAGAGAAGAGAGTACAGCTCCCAAGATAAATCCAATGGCCGAAGTAAAGCCTAATCCTAACCATAGAATAAAGAAGAGAACAACAGCGATGACTCCTATCGTTTTGTATTGTCTATTTAAATACGCTTTCGCGCCTTCAGCGATGGCCGAGGCGATGGCTTTCATTTTTTCGTTTCCATCGCTTTTCTTCAAAATTGATTTAGCCAACAGTAAACCATAAACTATTGTCACTATAGAACTAATAATCGCAAACAATAAAAATTGATTCATCTCATCTGGCAACCATGCTATCCGTACATATATTTATACATAAAGATAGTTGATTTATTAATTTTTTATAATTTTTTATTTTTTTAAAAATTCTCAACGAAATTTGTATTTATTTATTTTTCTCTTCCACTACTTCTGCTTTTCCTTCTTCATCTGTGGAAACTGTTTTTCCATCTCCTTTTATATCTATTCTCCATCCAGTAAGCTTAGCAGCTAAACGTACGTTTTGTCCACCTTTGCCGATAGCAAGCGAGAGTTGATCGTCGGCGACTTCTACCACGGCTTTGTGTTCTGCCTCGTCCATTTTTATTGACAAGACTCTGGCAGGGGCGAGCGAGTTTGGTATGAATTGCTCTGGGTCCTTCGACCAGGGAATTATATCGATTTTCTCCCCCATGAGTTCTGCGGTGATGGTGTTTACCCTGGTGCCCTTTTGTCCGACACAAGAGCCGACCGGGTCAATATGTTCGTCATTCGAATGCACGGCTATTTTCGAACGGGCACCCGCTTCTCTAGCTACGGATTTTATCTCCACAATTCCATTTTCTATCTCCGGCGCTTCCACGGCGAAAAGCTTTTCTATAAACTTGGGGTGAGTACGAGAGAGACGCAAGTTTATACCCCTTGGCGTATCTTCAACAGAATATAAATATGCTCGTACCCTTTGCCCCCTCTGGAAAAATTCTCCGGGGATTTGTTCTTCTGCTGGCAGTATTCCTGTAGCGCGATTAAAGTCCACATACACATTTCCCCTTTCTATTTTTTGGACGACTCCGCTGATGATTTCTCCCTCCTTCGTTCCATATTCGTCCATCACAGAAGTTCGCTCCGCTTCGCGGATTCTCTGAATAATGACTTGCTTGGCTGTCTGGGCGGCAATGCGTCCGTAATCCTCCTTGCCTTCAAGCGGGAAAATTATTTCGTCGTTGAGCTCCACATTTTTCTTTATCTTCTTAGCATCTTCCAGCATTATATGATGCTCTTCGTTGAAGCGCACTCTTTCATCCCCCTCATCTTTTACAGAGTACTCTTCTTCTTTTCTTCCAGAGAGAGGCGAAACACCTTCCTCTATTTTAGCTATAGTTTCATCAACTACTATTTTGACCTGAAAAAAATCCGTTTTTCCTGTTTCTAAGTCAAATTTAGCGCGGATGATTTGTCCTTTTTTGCCGTAATCTTTTTTATAAGCGGCGGCCATTGCTTGCTCTATTGCGTCTAATATTTTTTCTTTCGGAATTTTTTTCTCTTCCTCCAACTGTTCCAAAGCCGATTTCAGTGTTTTTATATCTAACATATGATTGATTTTAAAAGAGCGAAGTGATTACTAAAATCATCATCCCGACAGTAAGAGGGATAGAGAAGTATAATTACTTTATTCTTTTACTTATTTTTCTAAAATTAAAAGCCCTGTTGCGACAGGACTTATACAACATATAGAGTAGCACAGGTCTTGTCTAAAAACAAGTTATCAACAGTTTTTGCATATTTTTATTTTTTATAAGTGTATAATTACAGCGTTGAGTGTATCAAAATAACTAGCCAATTGGCGTGAAAAAAACATATGCGCATATATAAAAAATTACTGATAATATTTGCTTTTGTAATAACAGTTTTCGGTTTTTTTGGTTTTATAAATAGCCCTGTTCTTGCTCTCTTACCGATGACCGTAACTCTGGACGCTGTTCCAACATCAATAGTTTCTGGCGGGTCCTCAACATTAACTTGGAATGTTAGCAATACGGTAGAGATTGTTGTATGTTCTAAAAGTGGCGGGACCTTCACGGGGACGACCACAGCCTATTCTGGAAGTCAAAGTGTTTCTCCGACCAGCACGACAGTTTATATCATAGATTGTGATACTGCATCCGGCGAATTTGCTTCTGATTCCGTGCAGGTAACCGTTACAGTTCCCATCAACGGAGTATTAGGCACAGCCAACGGTAAAACCTATACAAGTTCTACGACAAGTTATGGTTCTGATACTCAATGTTCTGCCGGTACTTCAACCAACACCACTTTTCCCGCAGCAGGCAGTAGTGTAAGTTGGGTTTGTAATGGCGTCAATGGTGGAACAAATAGCGGTACCGGTTCAGCCAGCAGATCTGCCACTCCCATCAACGGAGTTCTGGGTACGGCAAACGGTAAAACCTATACAAGTTCTACGACAAGTTATGGTTCTGATACTCAATGTT
>CAYIEM010000016.1:3853-6607 GCA_964362545.1 uncultured Candidatus Saccharibacteria bacterium | reverse complement strand
CTGCCGGTACTTCTACCAACACCGCTTTTCCGGCAGCAGGCGGTAGTGTGAGTTGGGTTTGTAACGGCATCAATGGCGGAACAAATAGCGGTACCGGTACAGCTAGTAGGTCCCCAGTCACTTTTACTGTCACTCCTAGCGCTGGGGCTAACGGCTCTATCTCTCCAAGTACTTCGCAAACCGTTAATTATGGAGGCAGCGCAGTCTTTTCTGTAACTTCGATCGGGCAATATTCATCTTCAGTTTCAGGTACTTGCGGTGGGGTACTTAATGGAACACTCATCAATGGTACTGGTACTTTTACTACTAACCCTATCACTTCTAGTTGTACAGTCATAGCAACATTTACTGCTGTTCCAGCCGTCCCCACCGTCACCACTCCAACTTCTGCCAGCGTCACTACCACCACTGCTACCCTGGGCGCCAATGTCACCTCGCTGGGAAGTCCTGCTTCCATCTCCGCTCGGGGTACATGTTGGAGGACGACAGTATCTACAACGGGTGAAAACTGTCTAGCTCAGGGTGGAACAACCACCGGTGTATTTACACACGCTCGAACAGGACTTACTCCAAGCACCACTTACTACTATCGTGGATATGCCACGAATGCCACTGGCACCGGATATTCAGCCGATGGAATCTTTACGACGCTCGCCGTCCCCACCGTCACCACTCCAACTTCTGCCAGCGTCACTACCACCACTGCTACCCTGGGCGCCAATGTCACCTCGCTGGGAAGTCCTGCTTCCATCTCCGCTCGGGGTACATGTTGGAGGACGACAGTATCTACAACGGGTGAAAACTGTCTAGCTCAGGGTGGAACAACCACCGGTGTATTTACACACGCTCGAACAGGACTTACTCCAAGCACCACTTACTACTATCGTGGATATGCCACGAATGCCACTGGCACCGGATATTCAGCCGATGGAATCTTTACGACGCTTGCTGCTCCTGCTGTTCCCACTGTCACTTCCCCGACTTCTTCTGGTGTCACGGCAACCACTGCCACCCTAGGAGCCAACGTGACATCCCTAGGTATTCCAGCTTCCATCAATGACCGCGGAGTATGCTATTCGATTGCACCTAATCCAAGTTTAACAAATGGATCAATTTGCGTAGTTGCATTGCTTTCTCAGACAATTAATGTTCCGTATACAGTATTCGCGCCAGCATTGACTGCTGGGACTTTATACAATTACCGCGGTTATGCGACTAACGCCACTGGCACCGGATATTCTCCTAACGCGACGTTTACGACGCTAATAAACAGTTACACTGCTTATGGTACGGTTTCGGGGATAGGTGGTAGTATTTCCCCAGCTTCAAGAACTGTTAACTCTGGTGCAACCACTACATTTACCGTTACTCCAACTGCCGGCTACACGGCCGGGGCCTCCGGTTGCGGCAAGCAACTTGAAATTCTTGGCACTACCGTGTCTACCTTCACTACCGCGCCCATTACGGCCGCCATTGCCGCTCCGAATGGTTGTACAGTTATAGCGATATTTTTTCATACTGTTACCGTAAGCGCTGGAGCAAATGGCACCGTCTCCCAAGCTTCCAATACCTGGTCATCTTCAGGAAATACTTATTATGTTACCAATGGCGGTTCTATCGCCTTTAATGTTAGTCCAAATTCTGGGTATTCCGCTTCCGCTTCAGGTTGTGGCGGTTCACTTTCAGGCAATGTTTACACTATCGGGGCTGTCAATGCTAATTGCACAGTAACAGTGACATTTACAGCCATAGCCGGTATGTCCGGTACCCTAAACACAAGTCCAGCGGGTTCGGCTGCTTCCTGTACTGTTTCCCTAGGGGCAAGTAGTTGTACCAAGAGTCTGGCTTGGAGCATAACCAATCCTGAAGGCACTCCGACTGCCATCACAACGGCGGGAAAGCCTGATATAAATGTAACCAATACGCTCGCTACTCCTCAGTCCGGTACGCAAACTGTTACCGTCCCTTTCAATGATTTAGGTGTATATTTCTTTCTTTACAATAATGCAAAGGAACTTGATCAGATCGCTATTGATACTTATTGCGCTTCGGGAAGTGAGTGGAATGAAAGTATTTGCGCCGTGCCCAACTCTGTCCCTACCGTAACTTCTCCAACTTCTGCTTCCATTGCCACAACTACCGCTACTCTAGGAGCAAACGTTACATCTCTCGGATCTCCGGCTTCCATCTCTGCTCGCGGTACATGCTTCGGTACTTCTCCAGCTCCTACTACCAACTGTCTAGCTGCAAGTGGTACAACTACCGGAGTCTTCACCCATTCTAGAACGGGACTTTCTGCTAGCACCACATACTACTATCGTGGTTATGCTACGAACACTACTGGTACGGGGTATTCCTTGGATAATACATTTACAACTACTGGCGCTGGTGGCTCCGCTCCAATTGTTACTACTAGAACTATTGAAGGTATCGGTTCGAATTCTGCCACAGGTGGTGGAACTATCGTATCTAACGGTGGAGCAACCATAACAGTTTCTGGTATTACTTGGGGTA
This sequence comes from uncultured Candidatus Saccharibacteria bacterium, assembly GCA_964362545.1. Classification (GTDB taxonomy): domain Bacteria; phylum Patescibacteriota; class Minisyncoccia; order Phycocordibacterales; family UBA9973; genus UBA9973. The sequence goes on along the minus strand of CAYIEM010000016.1, from coordinate 4,093 downwards.
CAGTGTTAAATCCTACAACCAGCTCACCTACTAAAACAACAGATGGATGGGCAAGCGGTGGTCCTTGGACAAGTGCTCTGACCGGACTATCACCTAGCACTCTCTATCACGTCCGCGCTTATGCTACCAATAGTGTTGGCACATCTTATGGTTCTGACCTAACATTCACTACAACTGCTTCCGGTTCTGTCCCTACCGTAACTTCTCCAACTTCTGCTTCCATTGCCACAACTACCGCTA
>CAYIEM010000016.1:0-3753 GCA_964362545.1 uncultured Candidatus Saccharibacteria bacterium | reverse complement strand
ATCGTGGTTATGCTACGAACACTACTGGTACGGGGTATTCCTTGGATAATACATTCATTACATCTGAATATAATGCTGTTCCTACTCTAATAAATCCGACTGCTTCTGATGTTTCAGAAACTAGTGCTACATTAGGTGCTACCATTACGTCTTTGGGAGACCCATCTGTTATTATGGAGAGGGGTACGTGTTTGGATACTATATCTCAAAACCCAACGACAAATTGTATTCCTGAAGGAGGTACAACAGGTGGAATATTCGAGTATTCTAGAACCGGATTAGTCAAAGACACCCTTTACTACTATCGCGGTTATGCGAATAATGCAACAGGTAGAGGATATTCCCCAAGTGGGAGCTTCTTTACGGGGGTAACTTCCGCTCTTTCCGACCTTACCGCTGGTCCTGTTACACCCACCATAGTTCCTCTAAATAACGCTACCGTTAAACTCTATTCAGACATTTCAAATACCGGTAATGCTCCTACTAGTAGTTCCTTTTATAACTTTTTCCAGATAACTGATGGGCCAAATGGCAGTGGTGTTGTTACCAACTTAGATCCTGTGGAAATGGAAATTCTCGCAAAAGGCGCGGATGAGCAGACCATCTCTCCTACCTCTTCGCCATATATTTTCTCATCTGCTCTCACCACCTATTCAGCACGAGCCTGTGCTGATAACAACTCTTCTTTCATGGGTTCGATTACTGAATCAGATGAGGGTAACAACTGCGGTCCTTGGACAAACATAACTGCGACGTCTAATCCTATTCCAGGTGGTTGGTCTGGATGGAGTGATTGGGGTGTTTGCAGCGGTGGAATACAGACGAGCACCCGTACTTGTAATAATCCGGCTCCGGCTAATGGAGGAACTAATTGTGTAGGCTCTTCCGTCCAGACTCAATCTTGTATACAAACTGTTTCAGGTACACTTACTCCTATATCTCCGAGTCCTTGTTACATTAATTATGGTGATGATAGTTGCAATGTTACTTTCTCTTGGAATACTATAAATCCAGTAGGTGAATCCGCTGTTACTTCTGATTATCCTGTTCCGAATACTATTATTGCCAGAGGGAATTCAAGCAATAATATTACTGAGGGTGATTCTTCCTTCCCTGTTCCCAGAAACTCTAGTCCTAGAACATTTTATCTTTTTAATAATGGTGTACCTCTAGACCAAAAAACAGTAACTTCATATTGTGTTGAAGGTACCTCTTGGAATGGATCTGAATGCACATACATTATATCTTCCCCGAATGCAAACCTTTCTGCTTCCCCGAATCCTATAATGGTTGGCGAGTCATCCATATTAACTTGGTCTTCAAGTAATGTTGATTCATGTATAGGGATAGGATTTGATGTAGGAGGGGGAGACACTAGATCTGGTAGCGTATTGGTAAGTCCGACGGTGGACACTCCATATTCGATAGCCTGCTCTGGTTCTGGGGGACAGGCATATGATGATACTATGGTATATATCACAACCGGGGGAAAGAAGCCGATATTTATAGAAAATTAATTTACTATTAGCGATATTAAATTAATAATGTGTATCAGAGAATCTCCTCGTCGCTTGGCGAGGAGATTTTTCTGCTATAATAGATAGTAATGCAAATCAAAGAAGATCAATTTAAAAAAGCCATTTTAGATTCTGGGCTGGTCTCGCGTTCCGAGATCGAGGCGCTAGCCAAAAAAGCGGAAACTAAAAAACAAAAACTGAGCAACCTTTTGTTGTCCGAAGGGAAAATAACCGAAACCGATTTAAAACAAACTGAAGCTTTTGTTTTGGGGATTCCTTTTGTCAGTTTGCTAAATAAGAAAATTGATTTTGCTGTCCTTTCTCTTATTCCCGAACCAATCGCCCGCAATCACAATCTCATCGCTTACAAAAATGGCGAGACGGGGCTCGAAGTAGCGATGCTTGATGTGGACGATTTGCCGATGATTGATTTCATCAAGAAACGTTCGGGTGAAAGAATCTTGCCTCGGCTGACGGACTCTATGTCAATCAAATCCGCTCTCGTCCAGTATCGGAAAAGTTTACAGGCTGATTTCGACACTATCATCAAAAAAGAATCTCTATCTCTGAAAGATGCCTCTCGAGATTCAGGTGAACCAGAAAAAGAAAAAACAGAGGCAGAATTAAAGGCCTTGGCAGAGGATTTACCAGTAATTAAAATCGTCGATTCCCTTATTTTTCACGCTATTCTGCAAAATGTTTCTGATATTCATATTGAGCCGGGAGAAAGTGACTTAGTGGTCCGATACAGGATAGACGGCATCTTGCACGACGCGATGGTCTTAGAAAAAGGGGCGGCGCCTGGCATTACCACTCGCATCAAGGTGTTGGCCAATTTGAAACTGGATGAGAAACGATTGCCTCAAGACGGCCGCTTTAAAATAGAGCAAAATGGCGAGAAAGTTTCTTTCCGGGTTTCTACTCTGCCTACTTTTTATGGCGAGAAAACAGTAGTCAGAATCTTAAAAGAAAACGCGCACGGTTTTTCTCTGGAAACACTTGGTTTTCACGGCGAAGCGCTGGAGAGAATCCACGATTCATTAAAACAAAAAATTGGGATGGTGCTGGCCACTGGTCCCACGGGGTCTGGAAAAACGACGACTCTCTACACGATGCTCGAAATTTTAAACAGACCCGAGGTAAATATCTCTACAGTAGAAGACCCGATAGAATATCAAATGCCCAGAGTAAATCAAACACAGGTGAAATCGGAAATTGGTCTTACCTTCGCTAACGGGTTGCGCTCTCTCCTTCGCCAAGATCCGAATATTATAATGGTGGGAGAAATTCGTGATGGAGAAACAGCCGGGCTTGCCATAAATGCCGCGCTCACCGGACATCTTGTATTGTCTACCATTCACACTAATTCTGCTTCAGGAGCTATACCGAGACTTGTCGACATGGGCGTTTTGCCTTTTTTAATAATTTCTACGGTCAAAACAATCATCGCTCAGAGACTTGTGCGCAAGCTCGTACCCAACAAGGAAAAATATTTCTTGTCGGAAGATGAAATAAAGAACTTGGCGAAATTGATCGACCTGGACAGGATGTTGCTCCAACTTAAAAGTGAAAAGATTATTGGACCAAAGTATACCTGGGACAAGGTGCCTTTTTACAAGCCGGTAAAGTCTGCTGAATCTCCTGACGGATATTCGAATCGCGTAGGCATACATGAAGTCTTGAAAGTGTCAGCTTCTATCAAAGAAATGATTCTCCATGGCAGTTCGCAGGATGATATAGAGACACAGGCTAAAAAAGAAGGAATGATGACCATCTTGGAAGATGGGGTGTTTCAAGCAGTATTAGGGAATACAAGTTTGGAAGAGGTATTCCGCGTTGTGTCTGAGTAATTAGTTTGCGTTAAAATGCTTTTTACCTATAAATCAAAATTGAAAAATGGAGAAATATTTGAAGGCACGATGGAGGCGTCTGATCGCTTTACTCTTTCTCGTGAATTGAGAGCTCATGGAGACACTCCTATCTCTATAACAGAGAAAAAAAGTGGGTCTTTTAATCTGTCAGACATTTCGGCTCGTTTTTTTTCTAGGATAAAAACTGGAGAGCTGATTATCTTTACTAAAAATTTGAGCGGAATGCTCAAGGCGGGGCTTTCGCTTTCCAGAGCTTTATCGGTCTTAAAAAAACAGACAAAAAATATTAGTTTCAATAATAAAATCACATCACTTGCTCTATAGATAGACGGTGGCGGAACACTATCTTCGGGATTCGCAAAATT